>JAUXCK010000168.1 GCA_030618925.1 Desulfobacteraceae bacterium | reverse complement strand
CGGCAATATTGGGTGAAAGGTGTTGTAAAAACAAAGTGACTTTATCAATATATTCTTCTAACTCAACGGGTTTAAATTTTCCTTGCTGATACATTTCAATTAAGTTCTGCTTTAAATATTCACAGGATGACCCTGGAAGCTCCAAACTAACTTTGTTGTAGTTAATGATTATTTAGTCTATACTACTGATATAAAACCCTTTACACTTTTGTGCATCTGGGTGTGTCAGTTAATGAGGACACACAAGCCACAGAGCTTGGCAACATGACTATTGTTTCTGAAGCTTTCTCAGATGCCTTGTTTTATAGCACATGTAATGAATCAAACTGTTGGAAATAATTTATTTTTTTAATGGTCAGTAATGTTATATATTTCTGGGAAATGGGTTTCTAAAGTGACATCGGTCTCCCTCTGTTCGATGTCCTGCTGAATTTTTGAAATGGGCATGGTCGTGACCAGACCTGCCACAACGTCCTCCCCCTGGCTCTCAACTGTGAAATCTCCCCACAACCCCAGGGAGTCACCCGACAGCTTTGGGCTGTGGGTGAATAAAACGCCTGTTCCCGACATTTCCGATATGTTCCCGAAAACCATGGCCTGAACGATGGCGGCCGTACCCCAGTCATCGGATATACCCATTATCTGACGATATGTTTTTGCCTTGGAAGATTCCCAGGAGTCAATTACCTTTTTGATGCACAGCAAGAGCTGGTCAAAAGGATCCTCCGGGATGTCTATCCCTGCCTCGAGGATCATCTTTTTATATGTCAAAGCAACCCTTTTCATCTGCATGCCGGTAAATCCACTTTTATACGGGACATCAAACCTTTCTTTAAAATCCCGGATAATGGCATCAAAATCATCCCTTTTGAGACCAAACACCATTGCAACGCTTTGCAGAAAACGACGGTAATTGTCCCAGGCAAACCAGGGGTTCCCGAATCGCTTTGCAATGCCCATGATGATCTCATCATCAATCCCCACATTTAAAAGCGTGTCCATCATTCCCGGCTGTGAAATCGCCGACCCGCTTCGGACCGACAAGAGCAGAGGGTTATCAGGATCCCCAAAAGACTTCCCCGTACTTTTCTCAAGGGCAGAGAGCTGATCGGCCACCTGACTCCTGAAATTCTCTTCGGCAGGCTTATAGCTGTCAATGATTTCCCGGCAGCGAAACACTTCTGTGGTAATGATAAAACCCGGGGGAACCGGCCATCCATAACTTTTGAGCTTATGCATGTTCAGCCCCTTGTTTCCCACCTGGATGATCCCGTAATGCCTTGATCTCTCATGACCGATTGTTACCATTGCGTGATGGGGGTCATAATTCAACAGCTGATGGAGATTCTCTTTGGACAATTTCTCTGCCTGCTGATAAAGAATGCTTAAAATCCGGCTCAGGTACAGGTCAAGTTGGAGCAGCCCGGGGGAAAGGGCGATTTTTTCCCGAAAAAAAATTTCAGATACCCGGTATTTTAACTTTTCATGATCCGCAATCTCTTCCTCTGGAAGATATTTTGGAAGGATCTGATCGACCGGTATCTGAGACAGGATCCGATTCAGGTTTCGACCATGGATATTGTTCACGTGGTCATTGATAATATTTTTTACGGCCAGGGCGAACCCTTTAAAAATATCAAGATACTGGGTATATGAAAATCCCCTGGTCTTGAGCGCATGATTTAAAAAATCCATCTGGCGTCTGAATTCAACCGAGAGGGTCCCGTTAAGTTCTAATGCTGAATCAAACAACTTCAACCGATCAAGTATTTGAAAAAGGGAGGCCTTGGTAATCAGGGTCAGGTCGATGCTGCCCACAAGGTCTTCAAACAGGACGTTCAGGAGGGACTCGATGCGAAAGGTCAGCCCAAGGGCATCAAATTTCAGTTCGTGATAACTGCCGTACATGGACGGGATATCTATGGTGATATGCCTTTTTTGATAAATATCTTCACGGATTTCATATTCTTCATAGCTTAAAATCAGGTTTTTTAACTTTTTCAGATAATTCAACAACCCGTGTATCTTTTTCTTTAAATCGCGCCTGGCCAGGGCTGTTTTCAGCTGATTGAGATTCGGAAAACCTTCGGTGCTCAGTTGAGTGATATAGGTGTCAATTTCAGTAAAATTCAAGTTGTATTTCTGATGCAGCAGTTTGTAAAGCGACCTTGCCAGGATGACCCGCTCTCGATCGATGGGGGACACATCCTCCATGTTTTCCAGATGTTTTTTCAGCGTCTTCTTACTGATGTCAAGAAGATCCATTGGCTCGGAAATACCCATTTTGTCAAGATCTGACATGATACGATGAACGCCGTCGATATAGGGGCCTTCGCTGTCAATCCGGTCATAGAGTGCCGGCGGGACATAAGGCAGAAGCGGGCGCTTGTCCTTTGACCGCCAGTAGTCCAGCATTGCATTCATCAGATCAATAATCCGGTTGCTGCTTTCCACATGCGATTGTTTTCGCAGAAAATGAATCAGGGTGTCTTTCCGATGGCATATCTCATCTATCTGTGTTGAAATATCCCTGAGCTCGCCTTCGGCGCCGATATCATTAAAAAAAGCAGGAAAAAGACGCGCCAATTGTTTGGAAAGGTTGTACACCGGTTCGATATCACTGTTCAGAAAGCGGGTGATGTCCCGGGGAAACAGATCCGTATCTTTAATGAATACGCCGCAGATTGAAAGGTGGATAATCATGGCTGACAGGAGCCGTGAAGACCACTGCGGCTTTAATTCTATCAGTTTCATCCATGTTCTGATATTCTGGATATGATCCGTATTGACCTTTATCTGCCAGTCATCACCCACACCTGAGATACCGGGGGTTTGAAAACCAAGGTCAATAACGTAATCTGTAAAAAAATTTACAAAATCATTGTCATCGGTTTTATAAACGCCTTCCCCCATGTTTAGAACACAATTGAGCGCAGTGGCTGGGAAATCCCCTGCGCGCTCTTTTAAAATGGAAAATGTCTTTCTGATCAGCTTTCGTACATTTCCCGGCTCCTCATGTGCAATGAGCCAGGACAGGGTACGGTTAATATCCCTTAATGTCTCCTCATGAATAATGGAGAGCCCTGAAATATTCATGATGTGAAACAGAAAAATAAGTTTCCAGTACCTGCTCTGACCTGTGGCATCCCCTGCCTTGAAAAGGTCCTGGGGAATTTTTCGGTATGCTTCCACAAACTGCCCGTAACCGTCCAGATCGAGAAGCGCCTCTAAAGTGTCCCTGTCCTCTAACTCTTTTTGCTGTATAATTTTTTCCAGCCGGGCATTCAAGTCTGCTATCCGTTCAACAGAAATGCCATCAAATATATGCCCAATTGCCTCAAGGTCTTCAATCTCACCGGTTTCTTTAACAAACCACTTAAGGGGGTCCGCTTCACTCTGCCAGCATGCATATGTGTACTGAAAATACTTTATGATGAGTGAATTGACGGCCTCAAATCCCCCTGTCACACCGTCCATTGCCTGCATGAACTCTTCTGCCACCCGTTTAATTCTGTAATAACTTGTTACAAAAAGAAAAAAAGCTTCTTCCGGCTGACGTTGAATCCGACGAAAGGCATCATCCAGCACAGGTTTGAATTTACCCACGTCTGTCCCGGAATCCTTTATAATTTTTTTGATATAAAGCAGAAAATTATCCGCAGCATCGGTCTTTACGGTTGTTCTCTTTGCAGATACAATGGCATCCAGAAAAATCTCAGTGAACAGGGTAACGGCTTCAGGGCCTTTTGGATGTTTTTTAACGAGATGGAAATAATCGAGCGTGTAAGTCCTGGCTTCCTTTACAATAAACTGCCAGTTTTTATAAGGATGCGACAGCTCCTTAAGAAAAACATTCAGGCCATCCATCAGCCCGTAATATTCTGACATGATATCCTGAAGGAGCCCGTATTTTGGATCGATGACCGCATCCACATGATAGCTGGCGATATTTGCCTCAAGGGCTTTTGATTTTATTTTTAACCCTTCTGCCTGTTTCATAAAAAGATGAACCTCCGGGTGATTCCTTATTTGATCGCAGGTTTAAAACAGTGTCATATTCTCCGGCTGATAAGGCCCAATGTACCAGAGGTCATGCCGGTTTTCAAGTAGATTAAAGAGATGAGGTTAGTCGAGCAACCCGAGTTGAACCAGCTTTGGGGGTTGTTTTTCAGGCACATGTTTTTTTAAACCCGGCCGAACAGGTTCGTGTTTTTCGGAGTAGTATGACCCCCAGTCCTCACAAAAATTCTGCTGAGGTTCATCCGCATAAATGATGTCCGCCCTATTCTTATTTACTTTCTCCATTGAGAGCAGTTGATTCAGCAGCAGATCCTTTTCCTGCAGGGTGATCACCGGAAATCCGTAGCACCTGTTTTGATGCTTGAACTTGCCTTTATGTTTCATCCGTTGTTCCACAAAAACAAAATGAGTTTTAATTCTATTGCGAATCCTCTCATTGGCAACGTTCACAATAGAATTGACGCCAGACAAGATCGTGTTGTGCAAATCTGCTTCCACCTCATAGCCAATGCTGTTTCTGCCCGCGGCCATGGCCGCCAGCATGGTGGTGCCGGTACCCAGAAATGGATCGACCACCGTATCCCCCTTGACCGAGAACATGTTAATCAATCTGTAGGGTATCTCGAATGGAAATGCGCCGCTTCTCTGCCTGACTTTTTTATCACTCATTTTCTGGCCTGCCCCCTTCAAATCCATCCAGATATCTGAGAACCAGTTATTGCGCTCTTCCCAGAATATGGCACTCTCCCGTCGGTTTTGTTTGTCCGCCTCCTGTTGAAACTCCCTTTTCCGGTGTTTACGAAAAATAAGAATATATTCATGTTCCAGCGTCACATATGCCCCTGCCGGCAGCGTGCCGGATCCCATAAATTTATTGGGCGCGTTGAGTTGCTTTCGCCAGATGATCGCGGGCAGGGCAATGAGTCCCTTATTCAGCATATGGGTCAATACCCTTGATTGATTTGGATAAAGCATAAAATTGGCATTGATGGTCCTCACCGCATCCCCAATATTTATACATGCAAACCCGCCTGGTTTTAAAATTCTCACAACCTCATCCCATACCTTGTCGAGGATCTGATTCATCAGTTCAAAAGACAATAAGCCATCCCCATCATTCAAGGCCTTTTTTATTTGATGATCCTGTGCTGTAAATGAATCATCCCACATCTTGATCATCGGATAGGGCGGAGAAGTGACAATCAGGTCAACACACTCCTGTGGGATGTGACTCATATTGTTCGCACTTTTAAATATCATCTGATGAATGGTTTTCATAATCATAATCGTAATCTTAATCAGTAATGTCCGGTTAGGTTCTTGCTTGCTTTGCATGCAGATAAGAACAATGAAAAAAATATAAAAATAGTGATTTTTTTCTTGACAATCAAGAAAAAATTTTTGTGACGACCTGTAATATTAATAATAATTACAGGAGGTTACGATCATGCCGCAATCACTCGAACCGGGCCAAAAGAAACTTTACTCATCTTCGTTTTTACAGTTTTATCGACCAGTTGGGAGCGTTGCTCCCGAAATACCGGCACTTGAATCCCGTGGAGACAGACCATTTAAAATGACTTTCGACGATCAACTCAAAATGCTTGTTTTCTACCACCTCGAAGAACATGTCTCGGCTCGTCATATGCTCCAGGTCCTTGAGCAGGATAATTTTGCCCGTGAAAACATCGCCCCGAAAGACGGCATCAAAAAAAGCAGCTTCTCCGAGGCCATCAATACAAGGGGACTTGAACAGCTCCAGATCGTATTTGAAAAACTCAGCCGCAAAGCATCCGGCATACTGCCTGATTTGCATCCTGAACTCGGCGATCTTATTGCTATCGATGGTTCATTGATCACTGCCACGCTCTCCATGCACTGGGCCGATTATCGTAAAGGATCGAAAAAAGCCAAAATCCACTTGGGCTTTGATTTAAACCATGCAATTCCATCGAAAATTTTCTTCACTGATGGAAAAGGCGCTGAAAGACCGTTTGTTGACCCAATTATTTCACATGGCCAAACCGTGGTAGCTGATCGAGGTTACCAGGAGCACGCCCTATTCGATTCTCTGCAGGCCGAAGACAAAAGCTTTGTGATCCGGATTAAGGCCATGACAGCCAGAACAGTTGTTCAAGAAAATAAGATCAGGGCCGACAGTATCGTTTTTTACGATGCCGAAGTACTGTTGGGCACCACGAAAAACAAAAATCAATCACAGAAACCGGTACGGCTGGTTGGATACCATGTCAATGGCGTCAATTACTGGATAGCAACGGATCGTAGAGATCTAACGGCCGAGCAGATCGCTGAAATTTATAAGCTCAGATGGAATATCGAAAACTT
>JAUXCK010000195.1 GCA_030618925.1 Desulfobacteraceae bacterium | reverse complement strand
TCACAGGTCCGGTTCCTGAAACAATCGCTTCCGGCAGCTTGTTCAGAAGATATTTGGTATCCGGGTATTTGTTACTGCCTGCCCCGTCAATTCTGTTTTTCCGGAGGTTGTTCATGGCAGTGGCGTCCATGACGGGTTCCGGCCATCTTTGATATGGCAATTCTGAATATGACCGTATCCCGCCTCTTTGATTAATATTTCCCACCAGTGCATTCAATGCATGAACAGCGGCCACCTCTTCAACGCTCCCGGGTGTTCGGCCTTCTCCCCTGCCGCAAACAGCAATGGGTCTCTCGGATCGGGCAAATCCCCGGCCGATCTCTTTAATCGTTTCAGGGCTGATCCCTGTCCTTTCAGACACCTTTTCAGGATAATAATTCTCAATCACCACCTGCTTCCAGTCTTCAAACCCGGCTGTCTGATTGCTGATAAAATTCCGGTCGTAAAGATTTTCTGTCAGAATAACGCAGGCCAGGCCCAGGGCCAGAACCGCTTCGGTCCCCGGCTGAATCGGAAGCCATCTGTCTGCCTTGGATGCTGTGTTGGATAACCTGGGCTCTGCCTGAACCAGTGTTGCCTTTTTCTGTTTCCAGCCGGAATGAACCCTGAACATTCGTACAGGGGACCCCCAACCGTCAATAATCCCGCTTCCAAAGCTGATGACATAATCTGAATTCTCAAAATCAAACCCCGGAATTGCTTCGCTGCCATGCATCTGTTTCAGGGCCAAAGAATAAGAATCAAACATTGATGCCGGTCGAATAAAATTAGGCGACCCATAGACGGTCAGAAACCGTTTAAAAAGGTCGGGAATGGTGCCCTTGTCAGAACCGGCAATGCAGGCCAGTGTGTGGGCTTTGCCCCGGGATTTGAGCCGGGTGAGTTGACCTGCGACCTCTGAGATGGCATCCTCCCATGAAATCTCCTTAAACTTTCCGTTTACCTTTTTCAAAGGGGATTTCACCCGTGTCGGGCTGTAGAGGAGCTGCGGGCCGGCGAGTCCGAGAATACATGTTCCCCCGTCATTGACTGGATGGCCCTTCATTCCATCGACCTTGATAACCCTGTCACCGACCTTGCGAACAGTGATCCCGCAGCCGCCTGGGCAGAGGGTGCACACAGAATTTTCATATGTAATTTCCCCGTCCGGCGGAACCGGTGTCCATGGCCAGTTCTGTGACCAGATGGATACATCATCCAAAAGTTTCCAGGGCAATGGTGACACTGCGGTCCCTGCCGCACCCCCGATGCCAAGTGCCAAAAAACTTCTTCTGTCTATCTTCATTGGTCTTCCCCTGCTTACTTGTGACAAACAAAACATCCGTCTTTTTCAGTGGAAATACTTGTTTTTCTGCCGGTCTCTTCCATATGGCATTCTGCACAATCGTCCATCTTCATGCGGTCCCACGGGTTTCTTTTAAGTGCCAGCCAGTTTTCTAAATTCTTCCCCCAGATATCCCGGCTGTAGCCGGTTAGCCGGTTCTCTTCATATATCTTTAAATGCGTTGACTCACCGATGTGGCCATGACATGTGACGCAATCCATTTTGGCCAGTTTTACATGTGCGGCATGAGAGAAAAAAACACAATCCGGCTGTCTTGAATACACCAGCCATGGCACCTCTCTTCCGGTTGACACATATTTTTCTACAAAAACAGCCTCGTGCCGGGTTTCCCCCTGTACCTCTTTATGGCATCTAACGCACTGGGCCAGCCTGGGGACGCCGGAATAGGTCCCGTCTTCCCGGAAAAAATGGCAGCTCTCGCAGTTAATCCCCTCAAGCTTCATATGCAGGGCGTGATTGAAATCAATGGGCTGTGGTTTTTTGGAATAAAGAAGCGCGGGAAATATAACCCACCCCAGGATCATGCTTGCGCCGAGTCCGATAAAAAAGAAAAGAATCACCAGCCCGCCGGACCCGTTGGCCTTTTTATGCCCATTATTGTCAGAAGATGGTGCTTCGGCTGCCTCGGCAGCAGCCTCTTTTGTTGTATTATCTGTTTGACTCATGAAAACCCCGTGTATTGCAGTCTGTTAATCATCATTTCTTTTCTGTATCCCGGTGCAGGAAAAAATACCGGATTTCAAACTAAAGTTTTTTATATTTGTCACCCCCAATTGTCAAGGAGAATTACCATGCATTTACATGGCGTCAGGGTCAGGCCTGATGATGAGAATTGCCGCCTTGCTGTAATCCAGGTATTTTCTTGCCAGCCCGGTCACATCCTTTGCGGTGATGGCAGCGTAATCCGTAAGAATCGTTCGGCTCCAGTCAAACTGCTGGGGATATTTTTTCGACCCCACCAGGACACTGTTCAGCCAGTATTTATTCGTCCTGCGGATATCTTTCAGATGGGTCAACATTGGATCAAGGGCCCGTTGAAATTCATCATCATTGACACCATTTTTGACGATATCCGACGTTATTTTCTTGATCTCCCTCAAAACGGTATCGGCTTCTTCCGGATCAACCTGAACCACCACCTTAAACAGGCCATAATCCTTATAGACTCTGCTCGCATTATTATAGGCATAAGCTGAATATGCCGCGCCCAGCTTTTCCCGTATATTCACACGCAATTTCTCTGAAAATACTTCCCCAAGGACTGCGAGCCGTCTTGTTCTGTGAATGTCCCAAAAATCTTCTGTGGGAAATACGACCTGAATCAGTCCTTTGTTGATCTTTGTCGGGACATTGACCTCAAGAGACTGCGCCACCGGAAATGTCGGTGTTCGTGAATCTGTCAGAACAGGATCGGTTCGTCCCGAGGGCATGCCGCCCAGATATGCGGCAGCCATCTTTTTCACCACTTCAAGATCAAAATCCCCCACAATGGACATCTCCAATGTGTCATTTTTCAACGAATTTCCGACCCATGAGTGCACATCGTCTAATTGATTTTTTTTGAACAGATCAAAAGGCGGCAAGCCGAATCTGCTGTCGCCACCTGAGAGGAATAGTTTGCCTTTGAGTTCCATGGCGCCGTCAATAGAATGGGACAGGACCTGATACCGCTGGTCGAATCGCTCGATGGAAAGAAGATAGGCGTCTTCCCGATATCCCATATCATTCAGATAGGCATACAGAAGTTGAAACAGCAACGGGACCTCTTCCGTCACACTGCGCCCGCTTAACACAAACCTTCCTTGATTCACACCAAAGGACACATGGGTATTTTTGCCGGCAAGGGCATGGTTTAATGCTTCTTTATCAAGCCGGCCAAGCCCGCTCTCATTTATCACCGCCCCGCTCAGAGCGCTGAGCCCGGCCTTGTCAGCAGGCTCCCCTGACCTGCCAGATCCGAATCCGAGTGTAAAAAGAATTTCGTTTGCCTTAAAATCTGTTTGTTTAAGGTTCAATCTGACACCGTTTGGAAAATCGATGCATACCACACCGAGCCCGGCAATCTCTTTTTGGCCCATGGCCTGACCCCGTACCTCGGGGATGGGCAGGTAGGGAAAAGATAAGATCTCTTTTTCTTCAGGCTTTAAGATATTAACGCTTAAACTGTCATGATACACCTTAAGAATATGCTGTTGGGGCTCAATCGGAATCTCTGCGTTTCCAGTCACCATAATCAGCCTTATGTCCGGTTCCCAGGTCTTTTGAAACGCATCATGGACCTGCTCCGCTGTCAGGGACTTAATCACGGGTGCATATATTTCCTGCTCCTGGCCAGGGGACTGGAACACCCTGTCATTATTGATACCCCGGATTATTTGCCGGGCAAGGCTCTGACTCTTTCGTGTGGACGCACTTTTAACCGCCCGATCAAGAAAAGAAAAGCTCTCCTTCTTTACGCGTTCCAGCTCTGATTCAGAAAATCCGTATTTTAATGCGCTTCTTAACGTCTGTTCAAGAAGGGATATTGTTTTTTCCCAGTTTTCAGGGCTGCATGTGGCCGTGATCTCCGCCCAATCCATGACATGAAAATAAATGCCCGAGTTGATGGATGCCTTGGTAAAGGGGGTGCCAGGCTGTTGAACCAATGCGTCAAGGCGATTCTGAACAATCCGGTCACCCAAATCTTTGAGGAGCACCTTTCGCTGGAAATCGAAAGAGTCCGGTTCTGCCACTATCTTGCGAACCAGTTCTATGGAAACGGTTGTACTCCCTGCTTCTTGTTCATAATGGAAAAATGGTTTAACGCCCTTATGGTTTATCTCCCCGAAAGAGGGGGCCGGCCGCTCCGGTGCCCTTGCTGACAATTGTGAAAATTTGCTTTTGATCAACTGGTCTGCAATGTCTATGTCAAAATCCCCCACCATAACAAGGGCCATATTGTCCGGCCTGTACCAGACATCGTAAAACGCCTTGAACCGGTGCCGGTCCGCGGTTTCGAGTATTTTGTCAATCCCGATGGGCAACCGTCTGGAAATTCTTGCTTCCGGGAGTTCGAATTTGAACGTGGATTCAAACGTTCGATAGGAGGCCGAGTCCCGGGTTCGCTTTTCAGCCAGCACGACCTTCCTTTCCCGGTCAATCTCGGATTGAAGCAGGAGCGCTCCCTGTGCATAATCCTGAAGGACCAGAAACCCTTTTTCAAGGCTTTCCTTATTTCCATCCGGAAGCAACACATCGTAAACGGTTTCATAAAAGCCGGTGTGGGCGTTTGCATCCGCTCCAAACATCATGCCGATACTCTGAAAATATTTTATCAGCTCTCCAGGCTTGAAATGGGTCGATCCACAAAACAGCATATGTTCCAGAAAATGGGCAAGCCCCTGTTCATTTTCTGTCTCATGCATAGAGCCTGCCTGCACATTCAAGTGGAGGCTTACCCTGTCCCTGGGTTCATGGTTCTGCATCAAAACGTATCTAAAGCCGTTGGGGAGACGTCTGTACTTGATTGCCGGGTCTTGGAGCAAATCGCTCTTTTCATGCGGCCACACCACCAGGGTGGTCTTATTATTGGTTGCTGCGCGGGCTGCAGGGGGTTGAATTAAAAAACAAACTGCTGTAAAAAAAAGAAAAAACGAGAATAGCGTCTTCCGGATCATGTGCTGCTCCTGTAGAAGGTTAAAAGTGCATTCATCTGCCCGGCTTTAATAACAGAATACGTTGATACTTTTCAACAAACAAAACAAATCAGGGAATAAAACAAGAAACATTTCCAGATAGACGGGAAATTATAGAAAATGAGCCGGGGGAAACAAGCATGGGTTTTGAAACATTTTTAAATTTTTGCTTTATTGGGTTTTGACAGCTTCGAACATAGCTGCTACAGATATGATATTTTTAAATTCCTTACATTATTCCTAGATATATAAGGGGGCGCCAATGCGGTTTCCATTCCTATCTTTGTTTATGACCTCACCACTTAATGGCATTCAGGAGCATGTCGAAAAGGTAAAAGAATGCGCTTGGGCCTTTCAACAAGCCGTTGAATGTTATGTGTCAGACAAATGTGAATCCTTTGAAGCGCAAAAAGAGGAAGTTGTTGGTATTGAGAGTGAAGCAGATACCATTAAAAACAGAATCCGTGGAGAGGTGACAAAACGGATGATAATGACTGTCAATAAATTTCAGTTATTTATGTACCTGAGTGAACAGGACAAGGTCCTTGATGCGATTGAAGACACCCTTGAGTGGCTTTCCCATCGAATAGACCCCGGGATTCCAAAATCATTGGAAAAGGAATTTTTCCTCCTGGTTGACCTTGTTATCGAACCCATCGAAATTTTGAGTGACATAGTGATAGGGGCAAAAAAGTATTTCAAGAAAAAATCTGAAAAACAGCGTGCTCTGGTAAAAAAAATGACCCGCAATCTGCGTCAAAAAGAAAATGAAGCAGATAAAGCCGAAGAACTGCTCAAACGCAAAATCTTTTCCCTGGATACAGACCCGGTAACCATTTTTCACATGATACGACTTGCGGAGATGACCGGCTCCATTGCCGACCATGCTGAAAATGCGGGGGATATGATGCGGGCAATGGTCTCTAAATAGGAAATAGGAAAATTAAAGGATATAACGTGAGGGGTGCAATTAAAACTGTTGATTTACACCTAAGATTTACTTTACGCGATGGGGTTCATAAC
>JAUXCK010000247.1 GCA_030618925.1 Desulfobacteraceae bacterium | reverse complement strand
GATCGATGGTGCAGGGCGGGATGTTCTGGCAAGAGTTCTGTATGGCCTCAGGACATCCATGACATTTGGCATCCTGCTGGTCTTGGGGTCCATGATTTTTGGCATTATTGCCGGTGCACTTCAGGGGTATTATGGCGGTGTGCTGGATATCACCGGTCAACGGCTGATTGAAATCTGGAGCGCACTCCCCTTTTTGTATGTCATGATCCTTCTGGGATCCATTTATGGCAGGAGCTTTTCCCTGCTTCTTTTTTGCTACGGAATTTTCAACTGGATCGGCATATCCTACTATATCCGGGCAGAATTTCTTCGGTTGCGCAAGCAGCCGTTTGTGGAGGCCGCAAAATGCATGGGCATTCCCTCATACAAGGTAATTTTTAAACATATCCTGCCCAATGGATTGATACCGGTCATTACTTTCTTCCCATTCTCCCTTGTTGGCGCTATCGGTTCCCTGGCTGCCCTGGATTACCTGGGATTCGGCCTGCCGCCGCCTACGCCGAGTTGGGGGGAGCTTCTTTTCCAGGCCCAGCAGTACCGATGGGCCTGGTGGCTTATATTGTATCCATCGCTTGCATTATTTCTTGTGATGCTTCTTGGCGTTTTTGTCGGTGAAGGGATCCGGAACGCCTATGACCCGAAAAGGTATTCCAGGCTGGAAGGATGAATCAAAAACTTCTGGATATTAAAAACCTGTTTGTTCGGTTTAGAACCGACGAAGGCGACTTTTACGCTGTTGATGATGTGTCATTCCACATCAATAAGGGCGAAATCGTCGGACTCGTGGGCGAATCCGGATGCGGTAAGTCCGTCACAGCATTGAGCATCCTCAGGCTCATCCCATCTCCCCTCGGCATCATTGAAAAAGGAGAGATCTTTTTTAAGGGGGAAGACATATTGGCATTGAAAGCTGAAGCGATTCAAAAAATTCGGGGCCAGGCCATCAGCATGATTTTTCAGGAACCCCTGGCAGCCTTGTCCCCCCTGCAGCGGATCGGTCAGCAGATGGTTGAAGCACTTCAGCTTCACCAGGACGCACTACCCGTCTTGAAGAACACCATCGGGTCTGAAACCGGGGTGTATCCAACCGTCAAATCCGGCAATGTGATCCGGAAATGGCTTGGCAGAAGCGGGTCAGGGCCAAAATTGACCCGGCAACAGGCATGGAAGATTGCTGAGACCTGGCTGGAGAAGGTAAGAATTTCAGATGCGGCTGAGCGGATGTTTTCATATCCTTTTCAACTTTCAGGCGGTATGCAGCAACGCATTATGATCGCCATGGCGTTAATGCTGGGGCCGGATCTTATCATCGCCGACGAACCTACAACAGCGCTGGATGTGACCATTCAGGCACAGATTTTTCAGCTGATCCGGGAGATAAGGCAGGAACAGACATCGATCCTGCTCATTACCCATGATATGGGTGTGATATGGGAAATGTGCGACCGGGTGCTTGTGATGTATGCATCTAATATCGTTGAAGAAGGGACAGTGGCGGATATTTTTACCAGACCGGCGCATCCCTACACCCGGGGTCTTTTAAGGTCGATTCCGAAACTTGCCGGCAAAACCAAAGAACTGACGACCATCCCCGGCAGTGTTCCTTCACCGCTGGATTATCCAAAAGGATGTCGTTTTCAGGATCGCTGCGAGTTTTGTTTCGCGCGGTGTGCAGAGGAAAAACCGGAATTTATAAAGGTCGGGGACAATCATAAATCCGCCTGTTTTGTCGCTGAACAGATGTTAACTAATTGAAAATAAACATGAATCACCGTATCCCGGGCAGCGCAGCCAGAACACAGGGGATCACCCCTTAAAGGGAAACCATATGGCTTATTCAGGAATTTTATCTGCAACAAATCTAAAAACCTGGTTCCCCATCAAACGCGGTGTCTTTTCAAGGACTGTGGGGCATGTCAGGGCAGTTGACGGCCTCACATTTGAGATTCAAAAGGGAGAAACCCTTGGCCTGGTCGGAGAATCCGGGTGCGGCAAGACAACACTTGGAAGAACTCTGCTGGGCCTGGAGACACCCACAGAAGGAGAGGTGTGTTTCATGGGGCAAAGCCTTCTGGGCCTGCCTGCCCGTAAAATCAGAGCCTTGAAAAAACAAATGCAAATTATTTTTCAGGACCCCATGTCGTCATTGAATCCAAGAATGAATGTCCTTGATATCGTGACAGAGGGCCTTGTTGAATTCGGCTTGGTTGAGGGCAACAGGGAGCATATGGCCGAAACCCTTATGAAGGAAGTCGGGCTGAATGAAAAGGATATTTATAAATATCCCCACGAGTTTTCCGGGGGACAGCGCCAGCGCATCAATATTGCGAGGGCCATATCCCTGAAGCCTGCTTTTATTGTATGCGATGAACCGGTGAGCGCGTTGGATGTATCTGTTCAGGCCCAGGTCATTAATCTTCTGGTTCATCTCAGGAATCGGTATGATCTTTCTTATCTTTTCATATCCCATGATTTAAGCGTTGTGAGCCATATCGCCAATCGTGTGGCCGTCATGTATCTTGGCAAAATCGTAGAACAGGGACGAACGGATGACATGATAAGTCGTCCAAGGCACCCCTATACCAGGGCGTTGATCGAAGCCGTACCTGTGCCCGGCATGGACAGAAAGGGAAGGACGGTTCTTCGCGGCGGGACACCTTCTCCGTCTGCACCGCCTGCCGGTTGCCGGTTTCACACCCGCTGCCCAGATGTCATGGATGTGTGCAGAAAGACCCCCCCTGAAAAAACGTCATCACAGGGGCAGGAAGTGTGGTGCCATCTCTATGGTGCCTGATGTTTAAACGCTTCATCAAAATAGATTGAAGCTGTTTTTTTGGGCAACGGGGTATTTGCCTGCATGCCGTCGCTCAGGTCGGCAGTTGAGTCTTCATCAACCCACCAATACCAGTAAGCGCTGGATTCATTTCCATATTTGGAAAGCACCGTTTCCGGCGTTCCGAATTTGTTCCAGTAGAGGAGCCGGGTGTAGTTGATATTCCATAAAAGAACATAGGGGAAATCTTTGTAAACCATCTGATCAACCATGCGGTATATCTTGTTTCGTTCAGTGACATTGAAAATGCTTTTCTGCTTTTCAATCAGCGTATCCACTTCTTTGTTTTTAAAGCCGGTAATATTATTCCCGCCTTTCCTGTCCGCCTCCTTTGAAGACCACATGCTTTCAGGGTCCTTAAACAGGCCCGACCCCCAGGCCGCCCAGGTCATCTCAAAATTAAACTCATCCATATCCCTTGCCCAGGCTGCCCAGTCTTTCTTGTCTACGATCAGCTCGATACCGGCATCCTTGAGGTCTTCTGCATAAATGGCCAGGAATTTTTCCGCACTCGCACTGCGGGTTAAGAATTTGAAAGAAAATTGTTTGCCATTCTGTTCCAGGAATCCGGTTTCCGGATTCACAACCCATCCTGCCTGTTTGAGAAGCTTCCGGGCGTTTGCCTTATTCATTTCGATCAGTTCGTTGGGGCATGGAGAATCTTTTGAATACAGATCTTCAAAATAGGATTTATGGAGAAAATATTGATTGTACATGAGCGTTTCGTTCATTTTCCCGCGGTTCAGGAGCATGGCCATGGCTTTTCTCACCCTAAGGTCATTAAAAGGCGGTTTTCTCATGTTCATGGCAAACCCCTGAAACCCGATGGGGTTGTAGTTGTAAACCTTTTGTTTTACGATCCAGTTTTTTAAAAATTTAGCCCCTTTTGTTTCATTTACCCAAATTCGGGAGGTGTATACCGGGAAAAGGTCAATCTGGCCTTTTTTAAATGCTTCAAATGCATTCTCCCTTTCGGCAAAGAATTTAAACGTAAAGGTTTGAAAGTTGCCTTTTCCCTGGGCACTCTTTACATGTCTGCCCCAGTAGTCGCCGCGTCTTTCCAGCTTAACGGAAACCCCCTCGTTTATTTTTCCCAGCCTGTAGGGGCCTGAGACAACGGGAAATTCAAAGTTTATTTTATTGAAATCCTTATTTTCGTAAGCTTGTTTGCACAAAATGCTTAAACCGCCGACAGTGCCGAGGTTTCGCCAGTGAACATCTTTGGCCGTAAACTGTATGGTGGTTTTGTCTAAAATGCGTGGCGGATTGAAACGTTCGAGTCCCACTTTGTGCGGTCCGGTTAGATTTACAGGATCCATGATGGCCGTATAGGTCCATTCGACGTCCTGCGCTGTGACCGGGCTGCCGTCACTCCACCGGGCCTTCTTGTCAATCACAAAGGTGAATGTCTTTTTATCGTCAGAGATTGACCATTTTTCCGCAAGCGCAGGTTCATATTCCAGTGTCATGGGATTCATGGAGAGCAATGTTTCAAACATGGCCCCAAAGATTTCAGAAGACAAGACATTGTTGTCCAGAAAGTAATTCAGACTTTTGGAATACTGGCCTGCAAAAATCGAGAGCTCTCCTCCGATTTCCGCATCTGTGCTGGCAACCCGGTCAGGTTTGTCCACCCATCCCGTGGCCGGAAACTGTTCATTTGCCTGGGCGGATGGTATCAATAAGAATACAAGAAGTATGATCAGTTTTTTCATTTTTCCCCTTTTGCAGGTGATTGAGCCGGCAGCAATTTTACGATCTGTTCAGCAGGTCTTTGCTTTTCTACCGGAGTTTTCACCTGAATTCAAGAATTAAAAAAGGGGAAAACAGGTGTAATTGTGTGACGCCGCTCTAAGTTTCCGAGAATGATTCATTTTGAAAACCCGATTTTTTCTCGCAGAGCGGGATTTTCGATGGGCTGCACAGAAAATCCCGCAAAGCGTGGCATTTTTTACTCAAAAGACCCTTCCCGGCCATATCCCTTCCGAAGGTTCTTCTTCCCAGCCTTCCCCAAGCGCTGTTTCTTAGCCATGTTCAGTTTTTTGACCTGATCCGGGGTCAACAGTTTTTCAACATCAAACCGGAATTCAATCTCCTGGATGAACATTTTTCCCCTCGAGTCGGTGATCTTTTGGGCTGATTTCAGAACAGCGGACTTTTCCACAGGCGCGCTTGAAAATGCCTTCTCCAGTTCAAGGCGATATCGTTCAAGCTCGGCTTTTTGTTCAAGATGTTTTTCACGAAAGGAAAAATCAGCATCCTTAATCCCTTTCACCTGCGCGTCAGAAAGCCCCATCTCCCTGGCAACATCCGGGTCATT
>JAUXCK010000365.1 GCA_030618925.1 Desulfobacteraceae bacterium | reverse complement strand
GGGACCGAGGGGGATTTCAAAACCGGAGAAAAGCGATTTCGACATTCGCTTTTTATGTCCTTCGACATTCTCTTTTTTGAGGATTTGGCCGGGCACTATCAATATTTCAGGTGTGTGGCATCAATCAAAAAATCTTTTTCAAATTTTTCCCCACCCGGCATCGTGACACTTGATTCATAAATTCCGCCACCCTGGACAAATCCTTTTGACCCGGGGCTGTTTCAACGCCGGAGCTGACATCCACAGCATCCGGCAGGGCAGTCGATATGGCCATGGAAATATTGTCCGGCGCAAGCCCGCCGGCAAGAATCAACGGTCTTCGCTCTCCAAACACCCTGGCATCTTCCCAGTTCCATGTCAGTGCATTGCCCCCCGGCAGTTTCCCTTTTCCCTGCTCAACCAGAAAACCGGATGCATCATATTCCGACGCTTTTAAAAGGGAAGGCGGGTCTGACAAAAACAACGCTTTAATGACAACCAGATCGCTGCTGCCCACACGGCTGACAAGCCCGGGCGACTCCTGCCCGTGGAACTGAACCGCCTGCAGGTGACAATGCGCGACCGCCCGCATGATCGTATCATATGTTTCATTGACAAACACACCCACTGTTTTGACTGACTCCGGCAGGGCCAGCGATATCTCCCTTGCCTGATCCAGGGTGACATGCCTGGGGCTTTTGGGGTAAAACACGACGCCCACGGCACTTGCCCCCAATTCCGCGCACCGCACTGCATCCGCTGCATTGGTTAACCCGCAGATCTTCACCTGGGGAATATTTTGTGTGGTCATTTTTACATCCTCATCAGTGACGCAAGAAACCCGGCCGGATCATCGGCCCGGACCAGGCTTTCACCGATTAAAAAGTTTGTGATGCCACAGGTCAAATTCAACTGGATATCCTCTTTCGAATGGATTCCGCTTGCCGCAACCGCGGTCTGAAACGGCTCGAGCTGTGATACCATTCGTGTCGCAATGTGGATGTCTGTTTCAAAAGAACTCAGATTCCGGTTGTTGATACCAATCAGGGCCGCACCTGCCAGGGTGGCATTTTCCAGATCCTTGTCGGAATGAACCTCCACAAGGCTGTCCAGGTCCAGTTCCTGACAAAGTGAAAGAAAGTCTTTGAGCTGCTGCTTCGACAGAATCCTGGCGATGAGCAGCACCGCATCTGCTTCAAGGACGGCGGATTCATATATCTGGTATGAAGAAATCAGGAAATCTTTGCGCAGCATGGGCAGCGAGACCGCCTGCCTTGCCCTCTTGAAATCCTCAAAGCTGCCTTTGAAAAAAACCTGATCCGTCAGTACGGATAACGCAGCGGCGCCGCCCTGTTCGTACTGAGCCGCATAAAAGGCCGGATCCAGATCCGGGCGAATCTCTCCTTTTGAGGGAGATGCCCGCTTGATTTCGGCTATAATATTGATCCCGGGCCGGCTCTCTTTTGCAAGAGATGTAAAAAACGGTCTTTTCTCTCTTTCTCCGGCTGCCTTTTCCCTCAGCTGTCTTTCAGGCACGCGCTGCCGGGCCGCCAGGATCTCCTTCTTCTTGTGTTCGACAATTTTTTTTAAAAAATCAGTCCCCATTTTTCAATAATCCAGATCGTAATCTTAATCATAATCTTAATCGTACTCTTAATCGTAATCTTAATCTTAATCCAGGTTTCGCACCCTTGAATCTATCGCGAAACTTGAGCTAGTAATAATCAATGAGTTTATCAAGCTTCTCCCCGGCCGCCCCGGTATCTATACTGTCTTCACCGAGCCGGATTCCTTCCCGCAGGTCTTCCGCCTTCCCGGCTGCCACAAGCGCTGCAGCCGTATTCAGCACCACCACATTACGCTTCGGACCTTTTTCTCCTTTAAGAATACCACGCGTCATATCGGCATTCTCTGCCGGGTTGCCGCCCGCAAGGTCGACCGGGTCTGCCGTTTGCCCGAAGAACTGCTCCGGATCGATGTCATATGTTTTGATAAGGCCGTCCTTTAACTCGGATATCCGTGTGGGCGCACACACGGATATCTCATCCAGCCCGTCATGGCCATGGACCACAAACGCACTTTTGGTACCCAGAAGACGAAGCGCATTGGCAAACATCTCGGTCAGTTCAGGTGCAAATACCCCGAGGAGCTGACAATTGGCCCCGGCCGGATTCGTGAGCGGGCCCAGCATATTAAAGATAGAGCGAAGCCCGATCTCCTTCCTGGCTTTCATGGCATGTTTCATCGCACCGTGGTAAAGAGGGGCAAACAGAAAACCAATGCCGATGTCAGCGATGGCTTCCTCGGTGAGTTCCGGATCCACGTCAATTTTTACCCCAAGGGCTTCAAGAAGGTCGGCGCTTCCACACTGGCTGGAGACCGAACGGTTCCCGTGCTTGGCCACGGTGACACCGCAGCCGGCCACCACAAAGGCGGTGGTGGTTGAAATGTTAAATGTGTTGGCCCCGTCTCCACCTGTTCCGCAGGTGTCAATAACCGTGGTTGCAGGGGTTTGAATACGATGGGCCTTTTTTCGCATGGCCCGGGCTGCCCCGGCCAACTCCTCAAACGTTTCCCCCTTGGTGGCCAGCGCGCCCATGAACGCGCCGATCTGTGAATCCGTAACTTCTCCTGAAAAAATATCCAGAATCATTTGCGCCATTTCCGCATCAGACAAATCATTGCCCTGAATTATTTTACCGAGGTTCTCCCTGAACATGATTCCATATCTCCTTTATAATTGGCATAGCGAAGCGAAACCCAACGAACCGATTTAAATGGTTTTCGTTCAAACACGATTCAAGAAATTCCTCAGCAGCCGCTTACCCACGGGCGTCATGATGGATTCCGGATGAAACTGAATGCCTTCGGTGGGATCATCAGTATGCCTGAGCCCCATAATTTCACCGTCATCTGTCTCTGCGCTGATGGACAGGCATTCCGGCAACCCTTCCCTTGAAACCGAAAGGGAATGATATCTCATTGCCGGAAACGGTTTTTTGATCCCCTGATACAGCATTTTGCCATCTGCATGGATCATCGAAGTCTTTCCGTGCATTATTTCTCTGGCGGCAATCACCTTGCCGCCAAAGGCCTCGGCAATGGTCTGATGTCCGAGACAGACCCCCAGGATGGGAATTTTGCCTGAAAAATGCTTTACCAGTGAAAGGGATATGCCCGCCGAATGCGGCCGGCCGGGACCCGGAGAGATAACGATGCCGCCCGGCTGCCACGAGGCAATTTCCGCAACAGTCTTCACATCGTTTCTGACCACCTTGACATCAGCACCCAGCTGACCCAGGTATTGTACCAGGTTGTAGGTGAAT
>JAUXCK010000099.1 GCA_030618925.1 Desulfobacteraceae bacterium | reverse complement strand
CGCCCACAAACCAGCTTCGCCATTCTGCCTCATATGTACTGTTTAAGCCGTTTAAAGCCTGCCCTTCCGCCGGAACCCCTCCGGCGGAAACGATCTGAACGCCGTTTGTGTGACGCATATTTTGTGAATGATAGGACACACCGGCCAGAGGGGCGATTTTAAATTTATCGCTGAATAAATCCATCTGATACCCGAGGCCGACGCACAAATCATGCACTTCATCATTGATGTCTGATTGAGATTTTGAATAAAGAGAATTTCTGTTGTCCTCCGAATAATCGGAATCCGTGGCACTGCCTTCTATAATTTTGCCGAAATTAATGGATGCCCTTGAATAAATTTTATTGACCACCGCTTTGACGTTAAAGCTTACCTCAAGAATCTCAAGGTCAGTGTATTCAAGTTCAGACAATACATTCGGCGGACCATCCGGTGCTGCGATATTCCAGTTAAGGTTCGCCCTGCGAAAACCCGTTCGGGTGTCAATGTTGATCATTTTGGAAAATTTGGACTGCCCGTCCTCATCCAGATCCGAGGTAAAGGAGGGTGTAGCGCTCACAAGCAAAAGAACACTTAACGCGACCCCCCATCCCTGATTTTTTAAACTGTTTTCCTTCATGTTGTTCCTGTTGATCTTCTGCCGGATAGTTCCGTGTAAATTTTACCACAGCTCAAAAAGGTTGACAAATCATTTGTTTTACACGATTCTCATCCTGGTTTTTTAAAAAAATTGAAGGACAACAGGACCGTTGCTATAAAAAAACGAATGGTGACAACAGCATGAGAAAAGATATCATAGAGATCAGATGGCATGGACGGGGCGGGCAAGGCGCCATAACAGCGGCAAAGATCGTTGCCAATGCAGCGTTTGTTTCGGGATATAAAGGGGTTGTCATGGCCCCTACCTTTGGAACTGAAAGGCGGGGAGCGCCGGTGATGACTTCCCTGAAAATTGCAAAAACGAAGATCTATGACCTTTCCCCGATAACAACCCCTGATATGGTGGTGGTGCTGGACCACCTGCTTCTTGAAGAGGCGGATATTACAAACGGGCTTAAACAAGACGGGCTGATGATATTAAATACCCCTAAGCCATTAAATAGTTATAATTTCAATGGGATGAAGCTTGCAGTGGCAGACGTCACATCCCTTGCAACAGAAGCCGGCCTGAAAAAGGGGATCGTCAATACGGGCATCATCGGCTCATTTTCAAAAGCCAGTGAACTTCTTGATATGGATGTGCTCGCAACCGCCATCGGGGAAGAGTTCAAGGGGAAAAATTCAGGAAAAAACATTGAAGCAGCGAGACTTGCATATAACTCGACACTCATCGGAGACAGATAAATGCGTAAAAATGACTTTGGCAGCAAAAAATCTCACAGCGAGCCAGGCCCGGGAGACGGCGGTAAGACCGGCTCATGGCGGGTTGTGCGTCCTGTGATTGATCTTAAAAAATGCATCCCTGCCAAAACCAATAAAATGGCCTGCTTTGCCTGCTGGCTTTTCTGCCCGGACGGTGTGGTCACTCGAACCATCCCCCCGGAAATTGATTATGAATATTGTAAAGGCTGTGAGATATGTGCTGAAGAATGCCCGGTGGACGCCATCAGCATGATCGTAGAAACGACCCTGATTAAAGAGGAGAAATAGCCGTATGCACATCATTGAATCCGGTAATGTTGCAGCCGCAATGGGTGTAAAACTGGCCCGTACACAGGTGGTTGCGGCTTATCCCATAACCCC
This sequence comes from Desulfobacteraceae bacterium, assembly GCA_030618925.1. Classification (GTDB taxonomy): domain Bacteria; phylum Desulfobacterota; class Desulfobacteria; order Desulfobacterales; family SURF-7; genus JAUXCK01. Next base: position 6,859 of record JAUXCK010000099.1, on the reverse strand, counting down.
CCAGACACCTTTAACAGAAAAACTGTCTGAATTTGTGGATTCTGGAGAAATGGAGGCCCAATACATTCCTGTTGAAAGTGAACACAGTGCCCTTTCTGTCTGTATTGCCGCCTCGAGCACCGGTTCCAGGACCTTTACTGCAACCAGCGCCAATGGCCTTCTCTATATGCATGAACAGATACATTGGGCAGCCGGTGCCAGGCTGCCTATCGTCATGTGTGTTGTCAACCGTGGCGTCGGTGCCCCCTGGACAGTGTGGAACGATCACCAGGATTCCATTTCCCAGAGAGACACCGGATGGATTCAACTTTATGTCTGTGATCACCAGCAAATCATAGATACGGTTATCAAGGCCTTTTACCTGGCTGAATTCGTCAGCATACCCGTCATGGTATGTTATGATGGCTATCTCCTTTCCCATACCTATATGCCTTTTGACATCCCGGACCCGGCTCAAGTTGACAAGTTTCTTCCGCCATTTACACCGGAATACATGCTGGACCCTGCCCGGCCTAAAAATCTCAATACAGTTACCCTGCCCGATACCCGCACGGATATTCATGGCAATACTGCACCCGGGTATATGGAAATCCGTCATAATCTGCATTCAGACCTGCGCAGCACCCTCACTGTGGTGGAAGAGATCGATCAAAAATTTCAAGCCGTCTTTAATCGCGGCGGCAACCCATATGTAGAAAAATACAAATGCAACGATGCGGAGTTCATCGCCGTATGCCTCGGGTCTCTTTCTTACCAGTTGAGAGATGTGATCGACGCCCTCCGCGAAGAAGGCATCAAGGTGGGTGTATTGGGCCTGAGGCTCTACAGACCGTTTCCGCATCATGCTGTTATCGAGGCCCTTTCCGGGACCAAAGGGGTCATTGTATTTGAAAAAGCACTGAGCTACGGGAATCAGGGTGCATTGTTCGGGGATATCAAATCAGCCCTTTATAACGCTGATAGAAGACCGAAAATCCATAACTATATCCTGGGGCTGGGTGGCAGGGAGATCAAAACACAGGATCTGCTGGATGCACTCAGGAACTCATGCACGGATAAAGAAAAAATGAACAATACGCCCAAATGGGTTGGGCTCAAATTATAGGAAAAAACCATGGCAACAAAAACGACTATACTCGATCTCCCGGAAGATGAGCTGGTTCATCCTGGAAACAGGGCATGTGCCGGATGCGGGTTAAGCATTAATTATCGGATTGGACTTAAAGCGCTTGGAAGGGATACAATTCTCGTGGTGCCGCCCAGCTGTCTCACAGTATTGCAGGGTCTTTATCCCATTGCAACCACCCAACTGCCATGCCTAAACGTGACATTTGCGTCAACTGCCGCAGCCGCAACCGGTGTTTTGGCTGCCCTCAAGGCCCAGGGCAGGGATAAAACAATCGTCGCGGCCTGGGCAGGAGACGGCGGAACAGCCGATATCGGGCTTCAGGCTCTCTCCGGCGCATGTGAAAGAGATGAAAACCTTATCTTCATTTGCTATGACAACGAAGCCTATATGAATACAGGCGTTCAGCGATCCGGGACGACGCCCCAGGGCGTGATTACCACAACGACACCCATAAAAGGCAAACTCCAGAAGAAAAAAGATGTGACGGCCATCATGGCTGCCCACAGGCTCAGCTATGTGGCCACTGCATCGGCCTCGTTTCCCCTGGATCTTTATGACAAAATTATAAAGGCCAAAACCTTCTCCGGGCCGAAATACATCCATATCCACACGCCATGTCCCGCAGGCTGGGGATTCGACCCCAGGTATTCGGTAAAAATCGGTAGGCTTGCTGTTGAAACCGGTCTGTACGATCTATACGAGATCGAATATTCCAAATGGCAGCTCACCGGCCCTTCAAAAAAACTGATCGGAAAAAAACGCCGGCCGGTGACAGATTATTTTAACACCCAAACCCGTTTCAAAGCCATGTCCAGGGAACTGATTGCAGGCGTCCAAAAAGAAATTGATGCCAAATGGGAGGGCTATGCGGACACATGAAATATGCCATAAAGGAAGAGAAACTGCCGGGCCCGGATTCAACCTGTGAAATAAACATTGTTAATGAGTGAGAAATTTTCCGTCAGGAATCAATGACATCAAACCTGGCCCCTAACCCTGCCGCTTTCTCGGCAATAGATTCGTAGCCTCTCTCGATATACTCTACGCCCTTAACCACAGACGTCCCTTCGGCAATCAAGGCGGCAATAATATAAGAAAACCCGGCGCGCAAATCAGGGATTGTCATCTCAATTCCCTTCAAGTGAGTTTTGCCGTTTATGACACAGCTGTGAAAAAAATCTCTGTGCAAAAACCGGCAGGGTTTCCCGCCGAGGCACTGTTTATAAAGTTGAATAACGGCACCCATTTTTGTGAGCTCATTCGTATAGCCGAATCTGTTCTCATACACTGTCTCATGAATGACGGATAACCCATGTGCCTGGGTCATGAGTATGACGAAAGGCTGCTGCCAGTCGGTCATAAATCCGGGATGGACATCTGTTTCAAGAAAAATCGGGACCAGTGGCTCTCCTGTCGAATAAAAACGAATCCCATCCTCAAAAACTTCGTATTCGCCTCCGATTTTGCGCAATGTGTTCAGGAAAGTCATCATACCGGTCTGCTCAGCGCCTTCAACAAAAATATCCCCGTTCGTGGCAATGGCTGCACAGGCCCAGGAAGCGACTTCAATCCTGTCGGTCAGTGCTTTATGGGTAAACCCCCTCAATCGATCGACACCTTCGATGATAATCGTCCGGTCAACATCAACCGCAATAATGGCACCCATTTTCTGTAGAATGATGATCAAATCGATTATTTCCGGTTCTATGGCCGCATTTTGGATAACCGTTGTCCCTTTGGCCATACAGGCTGTCAACAGAATCGTTTCTGTGGTTCCGACACTGGGGAAAGGAAGAGAGATCATCGCCCCGACCATATGGGTTGCGACTGTCTTGTATTTTGTATCCGTGAGTTCAACCTCAGCCCCCAGGGTTTTGAGGGCATTGATATGAAAATCAATGGGCCGGGGACCGATGTCACAACCGCCAAGCAGCGGCACCTCTGCCTTTCCCATGCGATGCAGCAAGGGCCCCATCAATAGAACCGGTATTCGATTGATACCCGAAAACTCGATTGGGACCTTGTGGGTCGTCATTCTGGGTGTGGAGATCTTAATTGTAGAATCATTCATCCATTCTATGCTGCTGCCGATGGATGCGCACATATCCAGAGTGACCTGGACATCCCCGATTCTGGATACATTGGAAATAACACACGGTTCCTCGGTCAACAATGACGCAACAATACATTTTGATAAAAAATTTTTAGCGCCGCTGACCTTTATGCTGCCCGTTAATGGATGTGCGCCTTCGATTCTGTAATATTTCATACACCCTGCTCCCCTTAAGTCACCGGCACTCAATGATGACGATTTGCATTTTATCAAAATATTGACTAAAATAAGTTCAATAGAAACTGCCTCAAAATAAAGGACCTGCGCCATTGAAAAAGCTCATTGATCTTAAACCACTCATAAAAAGATGCAACAATCTGCCCATTTTTACCCCGTCATTGTGGCCTCAAAGAGAATTGATCAGCCGGCTGGCGGCCATCATAATTGTCGGTGGCTTTCTTTTTATGAAAATCTATAATTTTGACAAATTCCCTCAAACATTTGATGCGATAAAACACTTCTACTCATCTGTCAACAAACACTTTTCTGAAATTTTATTCACCCCAGCTGAAATACATCTTCTCTGGATCACCCGGGTGATGACCTGGTTAATCGAAACAGGCATCCTTTTAGGGTATATTCTATCCTATCTGATCAGAGCCCGGGCCATCGGTGTGGCAAAAGGATTTATGGAGGTTGTATTTCCGTTCATCATTGCCGGGATTCCCATATTAATATCCTTTGCCCCCTATAATTTACCCCTCAGAATCCCCTATGATTCCGAATATTATGGTATCTATTATATTGGCGTGACGGGATTGATGATAACAGGCGGCACAATAAATTTGATTGGCCTGTTCACTCTGCGGCGTTCGTTTGCAATTATGTCCGAAGCCAGGCAGCTGATCACATCGGGAATCTACAAATACCTGCGCCACCCCCTGTACACCGGCCATTTTATCATGTTTTTCGGCAGCCTCTGGATGCGGCTGCACGATTACACCATCCTTATGTATGCCATCTTTGTTATCGGTCAAACCCTCAGGGCCCGGATAGAGGAAAAAAAACTGGCAGAGGCCTTTCCGGAGTATGCGGAGTTTAAAAAAACAACCGGCATGTTCTTTCCAAAAATATTCTCAAAGTGAAAATCCGTTATCCGTTATCACCTGCCGGTACCAGAAGGCGCTTTCCTTCCAGATTCTTTCCTGGGTGTTATAATCGACATAAACAAGTCCGAACCGACGGCTGTATCCATAAATCCATTCAAAATTATCAAAAAGCGACCAGACATAATATCTTTTAAGGTTCACCCCCTTTGAAATGGCCCTGCTCGCAGCCTCAAAATGCTGCTGCAAATACTTTTGGCGTCTCTTGTCCATGACCTTGCCGTCAACGAGTTCTTCGTCGCCAAAGGAAGTACCATTTTCGGTGATGAAAAGAAGGGGATGATCATAATCATTGTCCAGCCGGATAAGCAGGTCGTACAATCCATCCGGATAAACCTCACCGTTAGTGGCCCAGGAGTCATCCCGGTTTTCAATGACCTTGAATTCGAGAATCGGTTCGTCTTGAAAGGCCTTTACAATCGTTCTCGAATAATAATTCACCCCCAGAAAATCCGAACGGTTGCTTTGTATCAATTCCATATCCCCCTGGCGAATATCCGGCGCCACCTGCTTTTCCCTGTACCAGGCCAGCATATCTTCAGGGTATGATCCTTTAAGCACGGGGTCAAGAAACCACCGGTTCATGAATCCGTCAAATCTATTTGCGGCTATTTTATCTTGTTGAGAATCGGCCTCTGTATACACTGGCGAAAGGTCGAGGGTGATGCCGATTCTCCCCCCTGGATACAACTGCCTATAGATCTCTACTGCCCTTGCATGCGACAACATATAGTGATGGGAAATATGGTTGGCCCGGGACATTGCCTCTATTGTAGGCCCGCCCAGCAGAAAAACCACCGCATAGGCATCGACCCATGGTTCGTTAAAGGTGATCCAGTTCTTTACCCTGTCACCGAAAGACTTAAAACAGAGTTCAGCATATTCGGCAAACCAGTCCATCGATGCCCGGTTCATCCACCCGCCTTTATCTGCAAGGGCCTGGGGAAAATCCCAATGGTAGAGGGTAATGATAGGCTCGATACCGGCCGTTATCAGTTCATCAATCAAACTATTATAGAAATCGATGCCCTTCTGATTGATTCTGCCGGTCCCTTCCGGGAGAATCCTTGGCCAGGATATTGAAAATCGATATGTCTGGAGGCCTACCGCCTTCATTATTGCCACATCCTCCTTATATCGATGATAATGATCAATGGCCGTGTCGCCGGTATCACCGTTCTGAATAACCCCCGGCATATGCGACAATGTATCCCAGACGGAATTGCCCTTTCCATCTTCATCCCATGCCCCTTCAATCTGGTATGCAGCAGTTGCAGCTCCCCACATAAAGTCTTCAGGAAATTTTATTTTATTCATTGGCTTTTATCCTTTATTTAAAGTTATACTTTAATATTAATAATGGGTCTTATATTCATCCCCATGCATTAAAACCACTTCTTGATTTCCCTGATCAGGGTATCAATCTGGTCTTTTGTGCCGATTGTGATTCGAATAAAATCCCTTATTCCGCTGATGTTGAAATATCTCACAAGAATGCCTTTTTCTTTCAGCTTCAGATAAATTTCCTGTCCTGAAATTCCATCTTTCCTCACAAATACAAAATTTGCCTTAGACGGCAACACCTCCCACCCGGCTTCCACAAGCACCCGGGACAGATATTCCCGGTTTGTGATAATCTTATCCTGAATGACCCTGTAATAGGGTTGATCCGAAATGGCGATTTCACCGATTCTCTGGGCCAGCATATCGACCGGATAGGAATTAAACGAATCCTTGGCCGCAAAAAGCGCCCTAACCAGATTCGCATCCCCCATGGCATATCCCAGGCGAAGACCTGCAAGGCACATACTTTTTGAAAAGGTTCTGCTCACGAGAAGGTTAGGATATCTGTCGATCAGGCTCACCGCGCTCTTACCGCCAAAGTCAATATACGCCTCGTCAACAACCACGACGCGGTCTGTGGGAAATTTGTCAAGAAGCGCTATGATCTCCTCAAAAGGCACACATACCCCGGTAGGGGCATTCGGGTTCGAGAAAATCACCCCGCAGGCGTCCCCTCTTTTGATAAATCCATGGATATCAATTTGAAACGCACGGGTTAACGGAATGGTCCTGTAATCGATCCCAAAAAAATCGCAGTAAACCGGATAAAAACTGTATGTGAATTCAGGAAATATCAACTTCCCGTTGCTGGAATCAAAAAAAGAAAAAAATGACAATGCAAGGACCTCGTCAGATCCGTTCCCGATAAACACCTGATCGCTTTTAATGCCATAACAGACAGCGATCTTGTCTCTCAATTTTAAAAATTGCGGGTCAGGATAGAGCCGCAAATGTTGGATATCAAAATTTTCCAGAAAATCTTTAATTCTCGGCGACGGCGGATAAGGACTTTCATTTGTATTGAGTTTTAGATACTGCCGGTCCCGGGGTTGTTCCCCGGGCACATAAGGTGTTAAATTTTTTAATCTTTTTGAAAACATCATCTCTCCTCCACCGGTTCACTCCAAAAGAGGCGGCGGAACCAGCAAAAATATGTCAGCTGGTTTT
>JAUXCK010000097.1 GCA_030618925.1 Desulfobacteraceae bacterium | reverse complement strand
TATCTTTCACAGATCCCCGAACTTTTTTCGAGTAAAAACATCGGGCTGGACGTGGCCCTGATTCAGGTCAGCCCGCCGGATAAATTTGGGTATTGCAGTCTGGGCATTTCAGTTGACATTACCCGGTCAGGCATGGAAAACGCAACACGTGTCATTGCCCAGGTTAATCCTTTAATGCCAAGGACCTGGGGAGACAGCTTTGTGCACGTGGATGACATTGATTATATGGTTTTGTTTGAAGAACCGGTTGTGGAAAGTGTGCGACCGGTTAAAGACAACGAGGTCTCCCAAAGAATAGGGCATTATGTTTCCCAGCTCGTGGATGACGGGGATACCCTGCAGGTAGGATTCGGCCTGCTGCCGGATACCATATTAAAATATCTTGATCACAAAAAAAACCTGGGAATTCATACCCAGGTCATTACCGACGGTTTTCTGCCGTTGTTTGAAAAAAAAGTCATCACAAACAAAAAAAAGACACTTCTGCCAGGCCGGGTCGTCGCATCCCTTTGCATGGGATCCGAAAAATTATACCGGTATGTGGATAATAATCCAATTTTTTATTTTCGGTCTTCGGAATTCGTGAATGACCCCACACAGATCGCCCGGAATGACAACCTGATCTCCATCAGTTCAGCGTTGGAAGTGGATCTGACCGGTCAGGTATGTACTGACTCCGTAGGTTACATGTTTTACAGCGGGATAGGGGATCAGGTGGATTTCCTTCGCGGCAGTGCCATGTCCAAAGGGGGTTTTTCCATTATTGCCCTGCCGTCAACAGCGCAAAATGGAAAAATTTCCCGTATCGTATCCCATCTCAGCGAAGGCGCCGGGGTAGCGACAACGAGAGGGGATGTCAATTTCGTTGTCACCGAATACGGCATTGCAGAGCTCCAGGGAAAAGGAATATATCAACGGGTGATGGAACTTGCACAGATCGCCCATCCAAAATTCCGCAACGAATTGATCCGGGAAGCCAAGAAGCATCACTATATTTTCCCGGACCAGCTTCCCCCGGTTCAGGAAGATCTGCTTTTCCTGGAAGACTATAAGAGCTCCCTGACCCTGAAAAACAGTAAAACTGTTGAGTTCCGACCTATTTTGCCGTCAGATGAATTTTCTTCCCGTAATTTTTTCTATTCTTTGAAGGACGAAACTGTATATTCCAGATATTTCTGTAAGATTAAAATTTTTTCACACGAGATGATACAAAAACAATGGGCCAGCATTGATTACAGAAAAAACATGTCTATCCTTGGCCTCGTGCAGCATGGAGGGCATAAAGAGATTATGGCCATTGGTACTTATGCAAACATGGATAAAACAACAGCTGAGGTCGCATTTGTGGTCCGGGAAGATTTTCAGGGCATGGGTATCGCATCTTATCTGCTGGAAGTGCTGGAAAGAATCGCCAGGGAAAATAACTATAGCCGGTTTGCGGCCACGGTTTTGCGTAAAAACGCCGCCATGACCCATATCTTCCGAACACGGTATCCCACTGCCAAAATAACCCATACGGCGGGAAGCGAACTGGATGTCCTGATGGACTTCAAAGATGCAGTTGAGTAACCCCCGCGCTGCATCGAGACTGTATTAAATGGACTTTCATTCCGAAAAATGGAAAACGTTTTGTAAAACCGGTGCACACAAACTCGGCATCCAGGTAACGTGTCAGCAGGCCGAACAATTTGCCATCCATGCGACGGAAATGATGAAATGGAACAAAAAAATCAACCTGACAGCAATCACTGACCCTTTGGATATCGCGGCCAAACATTTTATTGATTCATTATCACTGACAAATGAAATACCCTCTGATGCCAGCCTGATCGATTTAGGCTCTGGCGGTGGATTCCCGGGAATTCCATTAAAGATCATGAAACCTTCCCTGCAGGTGACCCTGATCGATGCATCCCGTAAAAAAGTTAATTTCTTAAAACAGATGATTAGAATACTGAAACTTGAAAATATCGCCGCAATCCATAACAGGGTAGAAGACCTGCCGGAAGACCCTGCTTTTTCCCGATCCTTTGATTTTGCCGTGAGCAGGGCATTCTCCAGTCTCGACCATTTTGCCGGGCTTGCTGCACCCTTGATAAAACCAAAAGGAAAAATGATTGCCATGAAAGGCAAAAACGTGAAACTGGAGCTCAAGGCCCTTACTGCGACTGCTAGCGGTTTATCCAGAACTTCCGGCGAATTCCGGCCAAAGTTCTCTGTAGAATTGAAATCATACACCCTTCCACATGTCAACCTGAGACGGTTCATGGTGATGATAAACAATCGGGCGACCGTCGGGCCATCCAATTAATGGATCAACCCTGTTTTAAACTTGACAACACCTCTCAGTGTAGCTTAAATTCCACTTTTTGTAACGCGCTGGTTTCGATTTCGAAAATATTTCAGGAGGATGTATGGACTATAAAAAATCACTCAGTCTTCCCAAAACAGACTTTCCCATGAAGGCCAATCTGGTAAACCGCGAACCTGAACAACTAAAGGCCTGGGAAGAAAACAATTTGTATGACCGGATTAGAAAAGCCTCGGCAGGCAGAAAAAAATTTGTGCTTCACGACGGTCCTCCTTATGCAAACGGCAATATCCATCTTGGCACAGCCATGAATAAAATATTAAAAGATATCATTATCAGGTCCCGACAGATGACGGGATTTGATGCTCCGTATGTGCCTGGCTGGGATTGTCACGGGCTTCCCATTGAACACAATGTTGATATAAAAATGGGATCAAAGAAAAAAAAATTGGGCCTGATTGACTTTAGAAAAGCGTGCCGGTCGTATGCTCAAAAATATATCGAGATCCAGCGGAAAGAATTCAAACGGCTGGGTGTGATGGGAGAATGGGAAAATCCCTATTTAACCATGAACAAAAGATATGAGGCCGTTATTGCCAGGGAATTCTGTAAATTCGCGCAAAATGGAAGCCTTTTCAGGAGCAAAAAGCCGATCCACTGGTGCTGCAGCTGTAAAACAGCTCTGGCAGAAGCAGAGATTGAATACAGCGACGAATCATCCCCTTCAATTTTTGTCAGATTCCCGCTTGTGGACGATCTCAACAAAGAAATCCCGGGCATCAAAAATAAAACGGTATTCATGGCCATCTGGACCACCACACCCTGGACCCTGCCGGCAAACCTCGCTGTGGCACTTCATCCGGATTTACCATATGCCGCAGTTGACGTAGGCAATGATGCGGTATACATCCTCGCAAAAGATCTGGTAGACAAGAGCATGGAAATTTTCGGCATTGAGGACTACACCATTTTGTCGGAAATAGATGCCAAAAGCCTTGAAAGAAAAAAATGCCGCCACCCCTTATACGACAAGGAATCACTTATTATACTTGCCCCTCACGTGACTCTGGAGGCAGGTACCGGTTGTGTACATACAGCGCCTGGCCACGGACGCGAAGATTATGAAGCAGGACTCAAATATGATTTAGACGCATACTCACCAGTGAATGACAATGGTTGTTTTGCAAACGGTGTTGAGTTTTTTGAAGGTCAGTTTGTTTTCAAAGCCGATCCTGAAATAATTGAAAAACTAAAAGAGAAGAAAAGCCTTATCGCCGAAGAAAAATTGATGCACTCCTATCCCCATTGCTGGCGCTGCAAGAAGCCTGTCATTTTTCGAGCCACCCCACAATGGTTTATTTCAATGGAAAAAACCTCTTTAAGAAAAAAGTCTCTTGAGGAGATCGGGCGTGTAGAATGGATTCCTGCCTGGGGCAAGGGAAGAATATACGGCATGATCGAAAACAGACCGGACTGGTGCGTTTCCAGACAGCGATCCTGGGGCGTACCGATTACGGTATTTTATTGTGAAAAATGTGAAAACCTTCACATTAACCAGGAGGTAATTGACAAAATTTTTTCACTTTTTGACCAACATGGCGCGGACATCTGGTTTGAAAAGAATGCATCAGAGATTCTGGGCGACGACACTGCCTGCTCCGAGTGCGGACACAAAGGATTTGTCAAGGAAAACGATATCCTTGATGTCTGGTTTGACTCAGGTGTGAGTCATGCGGCTGTCCTGGAAGAGCGGGGAACAATATTAAACTGGCCGGCCGACCTGTATCTGGAAGGAAGTGACCAGCACAGGGGGTGGTTTCACAGCGCCCTCCTGACGGCTGTCGGTACCCGTGACAAGGCCCCATACAAGGCAGTGCTGACACATGGTTTTGTTGTGGATGCCCATGGGAAAAAAATGTCCAAGTCAATTGGAAATGTCATTCCGCCCGATAAGATCATTAAACAGTACGGCGCTGAAATTCTACGGTTATGGGTTTCGGCCTCTGATTACCGGGATGACGTCCGGATATCGGATAATATTCTAAAACAGTTAAGTGATGCATACCGGCGCATCAGAAATACGTGTCGGTTTATGATGGGCAACCTGTTTGATTTTAATCCGGAGAATGACGCTGTCTCCTTTGACGCAATGCCGGAAATCGACCGGTTTGCCCTGCACAAATTAAAGGGTTTGATTCAGAAAGTGAGTAAAGCGTATGAGAGATATGAATTTCACACCATCTATCACGGGCTTTACAATTATTGCACACTTGATCTTTCAGCCTTTTATCTGGATGTTCTCAAAGACCGACTATATACTTCTCCACCGTTATCCGCAGAAAGAAGGAGTGCTCAGACGGTGATGTGGATCCTTCTCGATTCGATTGCAAAGATGATGGCGCCAATCCTGCCATTTACATCAGAAGAGATCTGGAAACATATGCCCTCTCACAGCAAAAAGGAATCCAGCATTCACCTTGCCGATTTCCCGCTGCCCGATAACATCTGGCAGAATAACGCACTTTCTGAAAAATGGGAACAGCTGCTATTGATTCGCGGCGAGGTCACCAAGGCTCTCGAGCATGCCAGGGGCAAGAAAATGATCGGGCACCCCCTTGACGCAGAGGTCACTATCAATTCAGAAACAGATCTGCATAAGCTCCTGATGGCATATGCTGAAGAGTTGAAAGGCATCTTTATTGTTTCACGCGTGTTGCTTGTTCAAAACGATTCTCTGGAAGGCGCTTATGAGAGCGACACCATCCAAGCATTAAAAATCAAGGTGGCACCCGCTCCCGGCGAAAAATGTGAACGGTGCTGGATATACGACACCACCGTCGGATCGAGTGCCAGTCATCCAACGGTGTGTAAAAGATGTGAGGATGCACTGGGAATAATAGGGGCAGATTCAGCAGGATAACCCTCCGGCAGTGACTTTTGGAAAGAGACCGTCCGCAGGGAAAGGTAAATTATATGGATAAATATCAAAAACTGGCCGTTATCTCTGCCCTTGTGGTCGCGCTTGACCAGGTCACAAAGACCATTGTCCAACAAACGATAAATCCCTATTACTCTATAAAAGTGATACCCGGTTTTTTCAACTTGACACATGTCTACAACCCCGGTGGTGCATTCGGATTTGCAGCCGATCAGAGCGCCACCGTTCGTGCTGTTCTTTTTCTGTTTGTCTCAGCACTGGCACTGATCTTTATTTTTTACTTCTATAAAAAAACGCCGGATTCCTACCGGATGCTCACCACGGGGTTGGCCTTGATATTCGGTGGTGCCATCGGCAACCTGATCGACAGAATCCGGTTCGGAACTGTTGTCGATTTTCTCGACTTCTATTTCAGGGGAATGCACTGGCCCTCTTTTAACATTGCAGATATCGCTATTTCAGCAGGGATGATTATTTTTGTGTATCACATTCTTTTTAAAAAAATGCCGTCCTGAAAAATCATGTGTCGGACGAAGGGGTTACGATCCCGATACTGATTCAAGACACCCGCATTCAGCTGTTTCAGACGCCTTCAGGGTGATGATCAACAAATGGCAGAAATAAAATACAGAGACCATAAAAAATATATTAAGGAATTATTGCCCGAAGAGGCTTACCCCGTATACCTGATATATGGTGAAGAATTCTTTTATAAAATAGTTTTTAACACCCTCCTGGAAAAACTCTTACCCGACACAAAGAAAAACTTTAATTGCGACAAAATAGATGGGGTGGACGGAAGTGCTTTTGATGTGACGCACAGCCTTCAAACCTATTCCCTTCTGTCGGATACCAAGGTGGTGGCTTTTTGCGATACGCGGATATTTTATTCTAAAGAAGATGAGAGAAAATTGCTTGATAAAGCAACAGCCGAGGCAAAAAAAAACAACCCCAAAAAAGCCGCAAAAATATTGGTGCAACTGCTGAGCGTTTTAGACCTTTCATTTGATCGTATGGAGGGGGATAAGCGATACACTGCGCTAAAAATTGATCCAGAGTCAGAAGATCGTGCATGGCTTGATTCGATGATCAGCTACTGCATCAAAAATAACATCACCATCCCGCCCAAAAGAGACCAGGCCCGGGTGTTACAGGATGCCATTGAAAAAGGACCCCCAAAAAACAACCTGCTGATGATCACAACCGACAGGGTTGACAAACGAAAAGGACTGTATAAAACAATTAAAAACAAAGGCATGGTCATTGACTGCTCGGTTCCAAAAGGAAACCGGTTTGCCGATAAACAGGCAAAAGAGACAATGCTGAAAGAGAGTATGAGGACCGTTCTATCTGAAAGCGGTAAAAAGCTATCCCCCAACGCGTTTCAGGAAATGATTGAATATACGGGTTTTGACTTTCCTGCGTTTATTCATAATCTTGAAAAACTCATCAATTATGCGGGTGATGAAACTGTCATCACAATTGAAAACGTTCATGCTGTATTGAAAAGAACCAAACAGGACCCTGTTTTCGAGCTCACCGGAGCACTATCCGAGCGGAATGTTGAAAGGTCGCTTTTTTATGTTCGGTCACTTCTCTCCAAGGAGTTGTTTCCGCTTCAGGTTTTGAGTGCGATGGTGAATCAGATCAGGCGGCTTCTGGTGGCCAAGGATTTCCTGGAAAGTTCCCGCGGCAGGTCATGGCATCACGGAACAGACTTCAATCGATTCAAGACAGATGTCATGCATGATGCCATAGACTATGATAATGACCTTCTGACCCGGCTTGAAGAATCGGCGTACCCTCTTTCTGGCATGCAGGAGGCGGTTAAAAAAAGCCGGAAGAACAAGAAGCAGACAGATCTGCTGATTGCCGGCAACCCGAACAATCCTTATCCGGTATACCAGTTGCTGCTTAAGGCTGAAAAATTTAGCAAAAATGACCTTCTTGACGCGCTTGACATCCTTGGACAAGCAGACCTGCGCCTGAAAACCACCGGTATTGATCCGAAACTGATTCTTGATGACGCGATTATCCACATATGCAGAATGAAGTGATCGGGTAAAGATGAAGTGGAACGGATTCAGATAAGGGGGTATTGGAATATTGGGATTTATACGACAACAGGAAGAGAACCTGGCCATGCGGCTGTTGCGGTGGCAATATCAAAAGAACAACACCCCTGAACCTGATCCCCTGGTGCTCAAAAACCAGGCGGGAAGGATCGTAGATGACGCCCACCGGATTGCCCGTGAACGTGGCAGTAATATTCTTTCCATCATAAAAAGCCTCATCAGCGACATGAAGAATAAACCTTAGTGTTGCATAAAAAAGATGGCGAGATAGATCTACATGGAGGATTTCATCCCCGGGGATGAAATTCCTCATGTATTTTTTTTAGACGTTCATGGGCCACGTGCGTATAAATCTGGGTTGTAGAAATATCCGTGTGCCCCAGCATGATCTGGACAGCGCGGAGATCCGCACCGCCTTCCAAAAGATGACTGGCAAAAGAATGTCTTAGTGAATGAGGCGTTATTTTTTTTTTCAAGCCGCAAACTTGGGAATAACGCTTTAATAGTTTCCAAAAGCCCTGGCGTGTCATGGGTTTTCCGGCCCGTGCGACAAAAAGGGTTGGGCTTGGAATGTTTTTCAACAGGGCCGGCCTGGACGCCTTAATATAAAGATCCACTTTCTCCCTTGCATAAGTACCAATGGGCACAACTCTTTCTTTAGCACCTTTTCCATAGACCCTGACAAAGCAGGCCTCCAAATTCACATCCTGAAGCTTCGTGTTGATCAATTCTGAGACCCTCAGCCCGGCAGCATAAAGAAGTTCCAGCATAGCTGAATCACGCATCCCTTTTGGTTTACTGCAATCAGGCGCATCCAGGAGTTGTTTTACATCCTCCTTTGAAAGGACGTCAGGCAGCTTAAAACCGACCTTTGGCAAATCAACGACAGCGGCCGGGTCATGGGACATTTCTTTTTCCTGGACAAGGAATTTGTAAAATCCCCTGATGGCCACCAGGTGCCTTGCCCTTGAGCGGGCATTAAGTCCTTTTTTCCTCAGTTCGATAAGATGTTTGAGGATCACTATCGTATCTGTATTGATGAGTTCATCAATGTTATTTTTTTTTATAAAATCAATAAAAACAGACAGATCTCTGCTATATGCCGTGATGGTGTTGGATGAGAGGCCCTTCTCAATGATCAGATAATTTATGTATTGATCAACATGCAAATGAATCGAACCCATGGGGTTTACCTCCGCACTTCATCCGCCGCCAGCCGGAATCCCCGGTAAAACCACTTCAGCGCTTGAATGAAGTTTGTTTTCGACGAACCGGGATTGTCATACTC
>JAUXCK010000009.1 GCA_030618925.1 Desulfobacteraceae bacterium | reverse complement strand
GGTGTCAGAATTTTATGGTTCAGAAATCGGTCATGGAATTTTTTCAGGAACATTGGGCTCACTGGAAAATATCCACGCCGGGTTATTGAACGGAACTATGTGATTGGCAAAATGAATATGTATGGGATTGGCCGCAATTTGTTATCGCCGTCGTCTTAAAGCCTATCCAATACTGAGTTTTTAATGGAAAAGGGCTTTGTACCCACTGATATAGATAACAAAGAAATGGACGCCTAATCCCCAGAAGAATATAACGTATATAGCCATGAACAGCAGCAGTATACTAAGAACGGGGATGGCGGTTATAACTTTGATATCGATTGCCCCCTTTTTTTTCAACCGCCTTCGACAAATCATTTCCCATAAACCACACTGTCCTAAAAGACATACATAACATAGCAGGAACAGTGAGTTTAATAAATAGTACAACACTTCAGGAATGGTGAAAAATTCCGACACACGATAAGCCTCTTTTAAGGTCCAGCAAGCAGGCGTGACGAATGATGCCGCTACTCTTTCCCACAAACCAGCCCCCCATCTATAGGAATAAGGATAAACAAAGGAAGGTCCAAATCCGATACTGAGAAACAGCAGTATTGCGGAGATATTGGCAGCGGCAAGTCTCAGCGAATCGTTTTGTATATCCCAATCGGTAAAATGAATTTGGTGGAATAGAACCCAGCAGAGAAAAACAATGATGACTGGCACCCCTGTTCGTTTGACAAAAGGGTGTTTAGTTAGCATTTTTCATTCCTTGTATATAATTATGGAGTTGTTTTTTTAGCCCAGGCAGAACTTTTTGACCCTCGGCACTGTTGATCAGATTGATCATGTTTTTTGGATCGTCAATAATGTTATAGAGTTCCGGCTTTCTACGCCCAACATATTCGATATATGTGTACTTCCTGGTTCTGACAGCATGTATTTCCGGTGCATTATAGGGAAATTCCTTAAAATATTCATAATGCCAGGAGTCTCTGAAATTGATTTGCTGGTTTTCCAATAGAGGTTTTATACTTTTTCCTTCCATGGAGCCTGGTACTGAAATACCAGCCAAGTCAAGCAACGTCGGGGCAAGGTCAATATTCAGCACCATTTCCTCCGATCCTTGCCCCGGTTGTTTAATCAGCTTGGGATAACGGACAATAAAGGGAATACGCATGGCTTCTTCATAAGGCCACCGTTTGTCGACATGGCGGTGTTCTCCCCAAAAAAAACCGTTATCACCGGCATAAACTACGATTGTATTATCAGCCATGCCACGTTTGTCAAGATCCGCCAGTATTCTGCCCAATTGCTGATCCACGGACACCAGCGCTTCGTGATAGTTACGGTAATGATATTCCACCGGCGGCATAATGCCGGAAAATGTTTGTCCCTGTGTCCAGCTCATAACGCTGTTGTATTCTTTCGGAAGTTTCAGCTCTACATCCGAATAAAGATGACGAAGCTCAGGAGGCGGAAGAAACTGATGATGAACAGCCTTATGGGATAAATAAAGGCAAAAGGGCTTATTGCGATCCTGTTGGATAAATTCAAGTGCTAAATCAGTAAGGTCTTCAGTGATATATTTTCCTTTTCGCTCGGTTTCCACCCCATCTATAATCAATGGACAGTCAAAATAACGTCCTTGTCCCCCTTGAACGGTAAAGGTGATAAATCGGTCAACACCTTTTAGTTTTGGCATTTTGCCAGGCATATGCCATTTACCGATAAAAGCAGTATCGTATCCTGCCTTTTTAAGTAATTCTAGAAAAGTGGTATTATCGTTATCCCAGGTACTTAGATTATTTATGACACCATGCGTATGTGCATACTGACCCGTCAGGAAGCTCCCACGAGCTGGGCTGCACAAGGACGTGGTTACAAAGGCATTATTAAAAATAATGCCTTCTTTTACCAGTCGATCCATATTCGGCGTCTGCACGAAGGGATGATCAAGACAGCTTAGCGTATCCCAGCGATGGTCATCCGTCAGAATGAAGATAATATTTGGCGGCTGTTCATTGGCAAAAGATAATTTTGGAAAACCCGTCAGGAGCATCCCTGCAACCAAGGCCCCGCCTATGATTTTTATGGCATTCCTTCGATTCATCAACCGGGAATAAAAATTTATTTGGCTCATGTCTAATCCTAACAAGGAGGTTAAGTTCAGTCAACCAATTCAACCAATCCAACCAATTCAACAAATCCAACCAATTCAACCAATCTACCAGGAAAATTCAAGTTCTATTTTTTCTCCTGACGGCAGGATACTGGATGGCGGCGTAACTTCTATGCGAAGGGGGATCCTGTTGTCAGGACCGGGTTCCCCGGCAGATATTTTCATGTCTTCAGGTGCCTGATACCCGTTTTTTTCCCAGAACAGGGAAAACGCCTTCATAAAATTATTTTCAATGGCCGAAGGGTCGAGGCCCTTGTCGAAATTATCAAGGCACCAGAAGATAAGTTTTGTGAATGATGACAAGAGTGCCTGGTATCTCAAAGAGATTCCCGCAACAGTTGTTTCTACCGGCGTAAAGGCAATATCCTTATTCTGGATGCAGGCCAGAGGCATGAGGCCGATTCTTGTAAACTGATCAAGCCTGTCATTGGTGAAAAATGTCTCTGTAGGGATCTGTTTATCAGGATTTTCAGCATTTAACGGCAGGTCCTCGATAATGATGTTCTGGTGGTCGGTAAACCGTGTGGGCCATCCTGTTTCCGTAAAACTCCGGGCAACAAGGCCGGCCACAGCCCAGACAGGACCTGTCCACAATTGTCTTTTCTCATTAAAATCAATCCCCCGTGTTTTGTTGTTTTCCCCGTATGGATACCGGGCCAGAAACCGGTTGCAGGTGACCGACAGCCACCTGCCGGCAGACGACTGCTCAAGTTTGTGCCATTTTGCGTAATGGGATCCATCAACATGATTTGGGAGAAAGGGCAGCTTATTAAAATCCTTCCAGTTGTCAAGATATAGAAAATCTTTGGTTATCCAGCAGATGGCGGGCACCATCAAGGTTTCTGAAAAATTTGCTATTTTTTCAAGATGTGCAAGGCTTATTGGAGAGTTGTCAAACGGTAAATCCACAATGATAAGAGACGGCAGATCTTGGACAAGTGCAGGTGTCAGCGACTCCAGCGTTTCATTCAAGGTTTTGGAAGAGACCGGTACGATGTCAAGCTTTACATCCCCGTTTGCACCTCCCTGCTGCAGGAAAAGTCTCACTCCCCGCCAGACAGATTCAAGTTGGGTGAAGGTCTTGTTAGAAAAAACAAGACCCAAAATTTCTTGAACAATATCGGCGATCTGTTTTGACACTTTATTTTTTTGCAGAGCAGTACTGGTTTTCCCATCAGGTAAGGCCACCATATCTAAAATATTATCAATCGCACTTTCGTCTTTTTTTTTCGGTTTTGGGGATTCAGTCGCTAAAGTAAGAGGGGGAAGACCGGGCCATTCTTGTATGCGGCTGTTTATTTCCCGGGCAGGTGTGCCTTTTGCCTCTGCGGCATCAAAAAAAATCATGGCATCCAGAAGGTTTTTTAAGAACTCATTTTCTTGAACAAGCCCGTCAGGATGGAAATCTTTAAGCCTTGAGATCTTAATATCGATTCCACCTGCAGGGCACAGGTTGGCAGGTATCGGGACATAGAACGAAAGCCCCAGATCCCTCATCACATCGTCTAAATCGGCTTTATCGATGGCAATGGGGTTTGCGGGCCAGATCGTATCATTGGCAGCCCTGAAAGGTGCCAGTGCCAGGACCTTGAAAGGCATGGAAGGTATCTGCATAATTATTTCCCCATTTTCTAAAAGAGTTGTATTCGATATTTTTTTGTGCCAGCGAAAATTTACTGATAGATATCCTAAAATGGGCTTCTTGGCAAGTCATTAAGGCAGTATCCCCGGCCAATATCAAACCAGAGAACAATTATCTATAGAAATCGATCCTGGATAAAGAAACTAAAGCGGCAGGTCATAAATCCGAAAGCCATGGATGCGTCAGGCCACACGGGGATAATCTTCTGTCGGGGGGCGGTAGTAGTCTGACCAACGTTCACCTTCAGGGGCAGGGAATTCAAAATAATTATCCGGCTCCAGCCTTTATCTGGTAAGGGTTCCCGCATGAGTTCTTTCAAGAAGCGGAGAAATAAATTTTAGATTTCTCTCTATAGGGGCCGAAAATGAAAGGCCGCTCATGCACAGGGTTGTAAGGATTGGCAGGATAATAAATAAAAAAAGTCAAACACCTTCGAGGAAATTGCGATTCGGGTGACGGCTTGAGGTGATTCTGTCCGGAGAAAGGGGATTACGGTTAAGCGGTCATAAATAGACCCGGTGCTGTGAGGGGGTGAAGTTGAGGATGGGGGCTGAAAATATTGAAGCGGTTTATTTTTTTTACAATCTAAATAAACCGCTTCAAGAGTACGGATCAACTATACAGCCTCTTTTAAAGCTTTGCCGGCTTTGAATTTCACAACATTTGTTGCCTTGATTTTAATGGCCTCACCTGTCTGAGGGTTACGTCCTTTGCGGGCTTTGCGGCGGACTTTTGAAAAGGTTCCAAACCCTACCAGAGTAATTTTTCCATTTTTTTTCTTCAGCGCTTTTGTGACGCCACTCGTAAATGAATTAAGTGCTTTCGCAGCCGCGGCCTTTGAAATGCCTGCGTCCTTAGCCATTTTAGCAACAAGATCTGCCTTTGTCATAATCCCCTCCCTTTTTCAAATAAGTTAATAATAGAGACGTTTTGCCTCAATCCAATCCCTCACTGACGGGACTGTTTACCACATGGTACGTTTTTTACGATAATGGACCCATCCAGGGTCCTTGCATTGGAAAGTATATTTTTTTTAATTTGGTTGATCGTTCTGGGGCGTAAGATTCTTGATGTTCAAACGATCTGATGAATCCCTTTATTAATGGGTCTTTATGAGAAGCGATGGGCTATGTCAATAGGAAAATCAGTATTTCACGCCTTTTTTTAAGAAAAGTTTTAAATTTTTTATTTTCAGGCGTCAGACCCTTTTTTTATTTTTAAAAATTGGCATTGTATCACCCTTTTTAAGGGCATGCTATCTATGTCGCTAACCATGCCGGCGCCTGAAAAAAGGGTCTGGTTTCAGGCAGGGTGGGCCAAGCCAGGCCTCTTGCTTTGAGTTTTAAATCCTGGCTCAATCCACTAAAATCAAGGGTTTATGGAATATTGCGGTTGGTGGGAGTGCGTTCGCTAAAGGATTTGAAAGTTTTTCTTTTAACCATAAACCATCTGAGACCCCTGCAGTGATTGTTTTTTTTTCTCCCTTGTTATGATTTTATCTCCGCAAGAGTTCCCAGTTTCCTGTCAGTGTTTTTTTTTTCAAAGATTTTTTGATTTTTTTCAGAAATACTTTCCGTGGAATCTCTACGGCCCCCAGGTTTAAAAGGTGCTGAGTCGGCGCCTGACAATCGATCAAGTCAAAGTGGTGCTGAATCAGGAACTCAACCAGATAATACATGGCCAGTTTGGATGTATTGGGTTCAATGGAAAACATGGATTCTCCAAAAAATATTTTTCCCAGAGAGACGCCATAGAGCCCACCGACCAGCCTTTCCTCATTATAAACTTCCACAGAATGTGTGAGACCCAGGCTGTGCAGGTCGCTGTATGCCCTGATAAAATCATCCGTGATCCATGTGCCTTCCTGGCTGTTGCGGATTATTCTTGAACAGCAAAACATCACCTTTTGAAAGTCATCATCAAACCGGACCTGGTATTTGGGGTTTTTAACGATTCGCAGTGTTCTTCGTGAGATGGAACTGGTCTGGATATAGGACCAAACGGGGATCCGGGGAATACCATCCCACCCGGGGAACACTGGACCAGGGGAAGATCCCTTTGGAATAGGCTTCGATCAAGAGTTCCGGGGACAATGCACCCCCAACCGCTACCAACCCGTTTTCATCGGGCATTAAATCGTCAGGAAAATAGTGTGTGTTACTCCCGGTTGTTTCCATTTTCGATCATATCAAAAAATGAGGGTTTAATAACAGTCATACGGTGTCTATGCCAAATTTTGTAAGCGGTTCACCGGGCCCTTAATTATGAATCTATGAAAAGTGTCTGGCCATGAGAAAGGTTTACCAGACGATCCGAGAGACCCTGTTTTGCCAGTTCCCTTTTTATATCCATGGGCGGAAAGTGAACCGGCTCATCTCCCAGCCGGAATGTTCCCCAATGAACAATAAACATTTTTTCAGCTTTCAGGTCAATGAATGCGTTGACGGTCTCGGCCGGGTTCATATGGCTTTTTCCCATCAGCCAGCGCGGTTCATAAGCCCCCAGGTTAAAAATTGCAAGATCAATGTGAAACGCCTCCCCAATTTCGCGGAAGCCTTGGAAGTAAGCTGTATCGCCGCTGACAAAGATAGTGAACCCATCATGTGTCTGGATTAAATAGGCGCCCCACAGGGATCGGTTCGGCCCGGTAACAGGATTTCTCATGGTCCAGTGGTCGCAGGGCAGCAATGTTATTTTCACTTGGGTGCTTTCAAAACAATCGAACCAGTCCAGCGGGGTTCGATAAGTGACTGACAGTTCATTGAACAGGGCATTGTATCCCAGCGGTGTGATGATATGGGTTGCAGGCCCAAGCATCTTAAGCGAATCCCTGTCCAGGTGGTCATAATGTCCGTGAGTGATAAGCACATGGCCGGGCGGGGGCATTTTTTTTATATCAAATTGGACGGGCGTAAAATTGGTAAACATGGGGTGGAGTCCGAAAAAGACCGGATCTGTCAGGATGCTGGTATCACCGTCTTTGATCATCACACAGGCATGATTAATAAATGTGACGGAAAGCCCTTTGTGAGCCTTGATCGGCGCCCAGTCAATGGTGACCGGCACCACAGGCTCTTCAGGGTAATACTGCCTGAAGTGATTTTTCGAAAAAAATTTCCATTTGATCAGCTGCCGGAAATTTCGTTTTTGTTCATCTTTAAACGGGTTGATAAACCTGCTGTTACCATGATGAAGTTTTTGCCGGGCAATCTCTCTCAAGCCCGGATCAGATGGCTTATAATTCATATTTTTTTCCGTTGCAGAGGCATTTGGTCTGAAAAGACGGGAGGGGGCTAAAAAGAGGTTCCAGAAGAGCAACATTTTTGTTAGGTGGTATGTTTTGGTCATAAACTTACGGCGGCTGTGAATCATGTTGCCCATGATGATGCACCTCAACAAGCGACTATTATACATAAAAAAACCAGAGCCCAGATTCATTATCCAATATTATAGAAGGCAAAACAAGATTTTATTATTGTGTGCACACCCTGTTGGTTTGGCAGCCCGGCTCCCCGGGGCGCAACGGGCAGTGGTTCCCAGCGATCATAGAAAAAGGGTTGATGGATCAATAATGTGGATGCTGCCTCTTGTTTTGTGTGGAATCTTGGGGTATTAATCGATCAATGCAATTTGCAATTAGTGTCCATCCACGAATGAGCAATGGGATTGTGAAATGATAACGCTATTAGATTACGGCGCCGGCAATGTCAGAAGCGTCATAAATGCCATAGAGATGCTGGGCGAAAAAGTGAAAATCGTTTCTGAGCCCGATGACATCATGTCGGCCACCAAACTTGTCTTTCCCGGCGTGGGCAGTTTTGGCAGCATGATGAATACGCTGAACAGCAAAAACTATGTCAGTGCGTTAAAAGCGTATCTGCAGGCGGACAGGCCGTTTCTCGGGATATGCCTGGGATTGCATGCATTGTTTGAAACAAGTGAAGAAGCGCCTGATATCGAGGGATTGGGCTTCATACCGGGATGTACGAAAAGGTTTGATATCGATCTTGCCGTTCCGCACATCGGATGGAATGGTATTAATATAAAAAAGCCTTCCCGGTTGTTCGGCGGGCTGAGGGGGGATGAGAAATATTACTTTGTTCATTCATTTTATGTTGTCCCGGACGATGACTCGGTTGTTTTGACCACAACAAACTATGGTGTAGAGTTTGTCAGCGGTATCCAGAAAGGAAATATTATTGCAACACAGTTTCATCCGGAAAAAAGCGGCAAGGCCGGCCTCGTTCTTTTGGAAAATTTTTTAAATGTCCGGGATGACAAAGAAGCGCCTTTATATATTTCACAGCAGACAAAACTGGCCAAAAGGATAATTGCCTGCCTTGATGTCAGGTCCAATGACCGTGGAGACCTTGTTGTGACAAAGGGGGATCAGTATGATGTCAGGGAAGAGGGCTCTGTCAGGAATCTTGGAAGACCCGTTGATCTTGCAAAAAGATATTACGATGAGGGGGCCGACGAAATAACATTTCTCAACATTACAGGTTTCAGAGATTTTCCCCTGGAAGATATGCCGATGATCGACGTATTAAAACAGACCTCCCGGAACGTTTTTGTACCATTGACCATTGGTGGCGGAATAAGAGATTATACAGATAAGGATGGCAGGGAATATACTGCCCTGGAAGTTGCATCGGAATATTTCCGGTCAGGGGCCGATAAAATTTCCATCGGAAGCGATGCGGTTCTGATCGCAGAAGATTATTTAACGACAGGACAAAAAACAGGCAAGAGCTCTATAGAAGAGATCGCCAGGGTCTATGGTAATCAGGCGGTCGTGATATCCATCGATCCACGAAGGATTTATGCTGCATCACCGGATGAGTTAAACCATCCTGTCATGGAAACAGAAATTCCGGGCCCTGATGGTGAACGGTACTGCTGGTATCAGTGTACAATCAAAGGGGGGAGAGAGGGCAGAGATCTGGATGCAGTCACTCTTGCGCAGGTTTGTGAAAGGCTGGGCGCCGGAGAAATACTGTTAAACTGCATAGACAGGGATGGGACAAAATCAGGGTTTGATATCGAGCTGATCAGGGCTGTCAAAACCGCGGTTTCGATTCCGGTTATCGCCTCAAGCGGCGCCGGCTGTGTTGAACATTTTTATGACGTATTTGAAGAGACAGAAGCAGAGTCTGCACTGGCGGCAGGGATATTTCACAGAAGGGAAGTTCCCATAGTGGATGTAAAGAAGCACCTTGCCGGCAAGGTGGAGATCAGGACGATAGACCAATGATGAGCGGCTGTGTGTCATTCCATGCACCAAAGGGGGCTGGATAAGGCCTGGGGCGGGGGATGATTTTCCGAAACTGTCAAGGTAAGAGGGAGGGTATGAAGACAGTACTGGAAGACATTAGAGTTTTGGATTTTGGTCGATTTATCGCGTGCCCGTATTGTGGAAAGCTACTGGCGGATATGGGTGCAGACGTCATACGTGTCGAACGCCCGGGCGGTGAAGAGGATCGGACTATCGGCCTTTTGGGCCCGGGTGGAGAGAATCTGGCATACCCCAGTTATAACCGGAATAAAAAAGCAATTACCCTGAAGTTGATTAAAAATGAGATGGGCCAAAAGGTTTTGCAGGATCTGGTGAAAAAATGCGATGTGGTTATTCACAACTACACTCCCCGGGCGGCAAAAGCGATGGGGCTGACCTATGATTTGTTGAAGGCAGTGAAGCCGGACATAATTTTGACCGCCATTTCCTGTTTCGGCAGCGACGGGCCTTATGCCGAGCGACCGGGCTTTGATTTTGTCGCACAGGCCATGTCGGGGGCCATGGCCCTTGGCGGGTACCCGGACAAACCCCCTGTACGCGCTTTTATGAATCCCATGGATTTCTGCACGGCATTGTCCGCAGCCACAGGAACGCTTCTTGCCTTACGTCACAGGGATCAGACGGGTGAGGGACAAATGGTAGATCTGGCCCTGCTGAGAACAGCGATCTCTTTAACCGCACCTGCGATCGCCGAAGCAGAGGTGCTCGGGCAGTTACGGCCCAGGGTCGGGAACCGGGCCGCTTATCTGGGACCCACTGACCTGTATAAATGCAAGGATGGCTATGTCTTTATGGCCTCACTTGTGAATACTCTCTGGCGCAGATTTGTAAAAATGATCGGTCATGAAGAGCTGCTGGACGACCCTGAGTTGTCCAATGATTTTCAACGATTTCAGCATCGAGCGCGGATCGATCCCCTGGTAGCTGAATGGACCGAAAAGAGAACCATAGAAGAAGTGCTGGACAAAACGGGGGAGGCGCATATCCCCTGCGGCCCATACCTGGAACTTGATGAGGTTTCCAGGGATCCTCATGTAAAAGCTACAGGGATGGTCGACTATATGGACATGGAGGAACCGGGGCTGGAAAAGGTGCCCGTAAGCAATACACCGTTTAAATTATCCAAAACACCTGCACGCATGGAGAGACGTGCGCCCCGGGTGGCTGAACATAATGAGGAGGTCTACAGCGGGCTGTTGGGTTACAGCAGCGAATTCATCAATGCGCTTGAAAACCAGGGAACGATCTGAATTAAACCCCGGCGTTGCATAAAAAGTTGACATTTTACTTCTCTTTTTTCATTCATTTTTATGCAACTACATGGAAAACTATGACTAACCAACCCCCAGACAAACAAATTCGAGATGCCTACGCTATAGCCAAAGAACGGTATAACAGGCTTAACGTGGATACCGATATGGCGATGGAAACCCTTGTACAGATCCCTATTAGCCTGCATTGCTGGCAGGGCGATGATGTTGTTGGCTTTGAAGACCCGGATCGTGATCTGAGCGGCGGCATTTTTGCTACAGGGAACTATCCCGGCAAAGCCCGTACTGCCGGCGATTTGCGCCAGGATTTAGACAAAGCCTATAGCCTTATACCCGGTAACCATCGCCTCAACCTGCACGCCATCTACCTGGAAACCGATAAAAAGGTTGAGCGCAACGAGATCCAGCCCAAACATTTTGCAGGCTGGGTGGCTTGGGCCAAAGAAAACAGGCACGGCGTTGATTTTAACCCCACTTGTTTCTCGCACTCCCTGGCTGATAGCGGTTTTACTCTGGCCCACACCGACGAAGGCGTGCGTAATTTCTGGATAGAACATTGCATTGCCTCGCGGAAGATTGGGGAGTATTTTGGACGTGAGTTGGGCAGTCCGGCCGTCACCAACGTTTGGATTCCCGACGGTTACAAAGATACACCCGTTGACCGTAAAACCCCGCGCCTCTTACTAAAAGACTCTCTTGACAAAATCTTTGCTGAAGATATTGACCCGCAGCACAACCTCGATGCAGTAGAATGTAAATTATTTGGCCTCGGCTCAGAAAGTTACGTGGTTGGTTCACACGAGTTTTATATGGGCTATGCTATCGCCAATAATATATTGCTCTGTCTAGACGCTGGTCACTTTCACCCCACTGAAGTAATTTCAGACAAGATTTCATCCGTGTTAACTTACGTAGACGAGATTATGCTCCACATTAGCCGGGGCGTGCGCTGGGACAGCGACCATGTTGTTACCCTGACCGATGAATTACAGGCCATTGCCCAGGAGATTGTGCGCGGCGATTATCTGAACCGTGTGCATATCGGGCTGGATTTTTTCGATGCCAGCATCAACCGGGTGGCCGCGTGGGTCATCGGCGCGCGAAACACCCAGCGCGCTTTGCTGATGGCTCTACTTGAGCCAATCGAGCAAATGCGCAATCTGGAAGCCACCGGCGATTATACCACTCGTCTGGGCTTGCTGGAAGAGCTCAAGGGACTTCCCTTTGGCGCGGTGTGGGATCATTTCTGTGCGCAGCAAGGCGTCCCCGTGGGAATAAGCTTTATGGATAAGATTAAAGAGTACGAAAAACGGATATTATCCAGACGGGGGTAGCACCTGGCCTGCTTATTAATGAGAGCAGAAGGCTTTCGCTGCCGAATTAAAAAGATTTTTTTTAAAGCATATGAAAAGAGATTATCCTGAGAAACCGGAACGGGTCTACTATTTCGGAACCTGTCTGGTCAATATGTTGTATCCTGAAGCCGGAATGGCTGGAATCAGTTTAATAGAGCGCGAGGGTGTCGAGGTTGTATTTCCCAGGAAACAAACATGCTGCGGACAGCCCGCCTATAACTCCGGGTTCCCTGAAGAAGCCCGGGATGTAGCCAGACACCAGCTGAAACAATTCGGCAAAAATTATCCGATCATTATACCTTCAGGATCCTGTGCCGGTATGATGAGGCACCACTATCCCAAACTTTTCGCCGACAGCCCGGAATACCAGGAAATGCTTCGCTTTTCAGACAGGGTATTCGAACTTACTGAATTTCTGGTTCGGGTACTGCAGATCCGCCTGGAAGACAAGGGAGAACCGGTCAAAATCACCTGGCATTCATCCTGTCATGCCAACAGGGAAATGGGTGTGATCCAGGATTCAAAATCCCTGCTGCGGCAGCTGTCCAATGTTGAACTGATAGAGCTCAGTAGAGAAGACGAATGCTGTGGATTCGGCGGAACGTTTTCTGTCAAACAGCCGGAGATATCATCTGCCATGGTAATAGACAAAGTTGAGGATATCAGGCAGACCGGCACTAAAAAAGTTATCAGCGGCGACTGCGGCTGCCTGATGAATATCACCGGTGCCATCGAATACCGGAATCTGGACATCGCAGGCCAGCACATTGCCGAGTTTCTCTGGGAGCGTACCCATGGTTAAAAAAACGTTTAGCCTGCAGAAAAATGTGTCCCGGTTCATAGATAACGGGCAGCTGAGGAGAAATCTGCGATTTTCCATGGATACCATGAAGCAAACGCGGGCTGCTCTTTTTTCCGATAAATCGGAATTTGAAACGCTCAGAAAACTGGGACAGTCCATCAGGCAGCGCAGTCTGGATAAACTTCCTGAACTCCTGGTGCAGCTGGAAGAGAAATGCACGGCAAACGGTATCCGGGTTCACTGGGCGGAAACGGTCGACGATGCCAATCAGATCGTTTTGGATGTGATCAATCAACATGGGAGTTCACGCCTGGTAAAAGGGAAATCCATGGTGTCCGAAGAGATGCATCTGAACAGCTTTCTTGCAGATCATGGCGTCGATCCCATTGAGACAGACCTGGGAGAATTCATCATCCAGCTGGCCGGCGAAACACCTTCTCATATTATTGTTCCGGCAATCCATAAGAACAAAGCCGAAATTGCCGATCTGTTTCATAAGAAAATTCCGGATACACCATACACAGAAGAAGTTGAAGAACTGAACGCCATTGCCAGAAAAATCCTGCGGCAGAAATTCTTCGAAGCCGAAATTGGTATAAGCGGCGTAAACATGGCAGTAGCTGAAACAGGCACCCTATGCCTGGTGGAAAACGAAGGAAACGGCCGCATGTGCACCACCCTGCCTCCGGTGCACATTGCGGTGATGGGACTGGAAAAGGTGGTGGAGAAACTGGTGGATGTTCCGCCCCTGATGAGACTTCTGACCGGTTCAGCTACCGGTCAGCCGATTACCACCTATGTCAACATGATTACATCGCCCCGAAAACCCGGTGAAAAAGACGGCCCACGGGAAATACACCTAATCATTCTGGATAATAAACGCTCAAAGATACTGGCCGATCCCCAACTACGTCAAACCCTGCAATGCATCCGCTGTGGGACCTGTTTGAGCCACTGCCCGGTTTACACCCGAATTGGCGGTCATGCATACGGTTTTGTATATCCCGGCCCGATCGGTACAATTCTGACACCGCAAATAGAAGGATTGAAAAACACAAACGACCTGATTAATGCTTCCAGTCTTTGTAACGCTTGTGAAGAGGTGTGTCCGGTGAAAATCCCTATCCCGGATTTGATCCGCCGATTACGGAATGAAAGCATGTCGAATAAGGGATCCGTCGAAGGTGCAGGTACCAAAAGAGCTTTGTCCGAAATGTCCGCCTGGAAAGCCTGGAAGCTGATTAATCGTCATGCAGTCTTAAACAGACTGTCTGGAAAAGCTGCAGCGGCTTTCGGAAAACAGCTCAAAGGCATAGGTCCTTTAAAAGCATGGACCTCCTGTAGAACACTGCCAAAATTCGCTCGCAAATCGATGCTCGATCTGGCTGATGAAAACGGAGTGTCAGATGAATAAAAGCGCGCGCGATCAGATACTGTCTAGATTGAGAAAGACCAGTTTAGGTATCAACCAGCCAGGTGAAAGGTTAGCGCCAATTCTGAAATCTGATCCGGATTCGGATAATCGCATTGAGCAGTTCAAAATCAATCAGGAGGCTGTTAACAGTGAAGTTCTCATCACCACTAAGGAAAAGTGGATAGGTGATTTGGCCGGTATAATAGAAAAATATCAAATCCGGACCCTCTTATATGGACCCGGGGCTGAACCGGGGAGTATTCTGAAACAGGCTGTCGATTCCGGAAAGGTAAAACTGCCGGCGCTGATACCCTATGAATTGAGCATTGAGGCATTCAAACAACGCCTCTTTGAACTCGATGCCGCCATTACCACGTCTTTTGGCGGAATATCGGAAACCGGCGCTTTGATTCTATGCCCGGATGAGCATGAACCCAGGCTGATGTCCCTGGTACCTCCCATTCATATTGCTCTCGTTAAAGTGGAAACCATTTTTTCGAGTTTTACCGAGGCCGTGATGAAAGCAGGCTGGTCGACACGGATACCAACCAACGTTGTCCTGATTTCAGGACCGTCAAAAACAGCTGACATCGAACTGATTCTTGCCCATGGCGTTCACGGACCCAAAAAGCTGATTATTCTGGTAATCCGGTAGTTTAAAGACTATTCATCCAAAAACAAAATTCATACAAAAACACCAATTTTAGAGTTGACATATTTTCATTTTGATACTAATAATTATTAAAACGTTAATTTAAACCGTCTTAATTAATTAAAACAAAAATGAAAACTGACAAATACCGGGAAGCTCGCCGTCGACAAATTCTTGAATTAATAGGAAAGCATGAGACCTGCTCGGTAAAAGAGCTATCTTCGCGTTTTCAGGTATCTGATGCCACCATTCGATTGGATCTGCAAGCCCTGATGGATCGGAAACAGGTGATTCGGACCCACGGAAGTGTGATGTTGGTACAAAAGCAACCGGTTTCACCCTTGGTGGAGAGACTTCGAATTCACACAGCTCAAAAAAAAGCGATAGGAAAGGCCGCGGCATCACAGGTCCAGGATGGTGATATCATCGGTCTGGATGCAAGTTCAACCGTTTTAGCCATGACTTCGTTTC
Source organism: Desulfobacteraceae bacterium (assembly GCA_030618925.1). Taxonomy (GTDB): domain Bacteria; phylum Desulfobacterota; class Desulfobacteria; order Desulfobacterales; family SURF-7; genus JAUXCK01. Next base: position 3,035 of record JAUXCK010000009.1, on the reverse strand, counting down.
TAAAAGAGAGGAGACACCTGACCATTGTCACGAACTGTGTCGCCGTTGCCAATGAGTTGATTGAGGAAAAGCATATTCAGATTATCATGCCAGGAGGCAAGATAAAGCATGATTCTGCTTCCCTGGTTGGAAATAGCGCCGTTCAATACATTGGGAAACTACATTTGAACACTGCCTTTGTGGGCGCTCGAAGTATGAGCGTACCTGTTGGTTTAGGAGAAGGAGACGAGGAGGAAGTGAATATTAAGAAAATGCTACTTCAAATTGCACAAACACGAGTCGCCATGGTTGATTCTTCCAAATGGAATAACGTATCTTTGATCACATTCTCAGATTGGGAGACAATTGATCGAATCGTAACCGATAACGGTTTGGATCTAAAACACCAACAAGCATTAGAAAAGTTGGGTGTGTACGTTCAGACCGTGGAAGCGGAAACCCATTGCTAGCCTTCACTCGATATATGAACGTTTTTTATCCTTGAGGGATGCAAATGTTTAAAAAAAGGAACCTCATGACCACACCGCAGCCCACCAACTTGAGATGCGAATACCTGGAAAATCCGATGGGAATCGAAACGAATAAACCCAGATTTTCCTGGCATCTTCAGCACCCAAAAAAGTCTCAAAAACAACTTGCCTACTGGATTCTTGTATCCACACAAAAGGAGAACCTGGAAAAAGAGACCGGTACCATGTGGGATAGCGGGAAAGTAGAATCCGATGACACGGTAAATATTGAATATGCGGGCAGCCCCTTAGTTGATCACACTCGTTATTTCTGGTGTGTCCGATGGTGGGATGCTGAGGATACCGCCAGCGCTTTCAGTGAGATCGGCAGTTTTACCACCGGGTTTTTCAGTGGCGAGAATTGGGAAGCCAAATGGCTCAGCATGGAGGAACCCAAGAGCTTTATGTCCAATATTGGCCTGATCGGGGTGTCAAACTTGTTTTCTCAATTTCATGCCATTTATCTGCGGAAACCGTTCGTTACGCGATCCGATATCAAATATGCCCACTGCTGCGTCAGCGGCCTGGGGTATTACGAGTTAAGACTCAATGGCAGTAAGGTGGGTGATCACCTTCTCGATCCTGGCCAAACCGACTATAATCAATGTGCTCTGTATTCAACTTATGACGTTACCGATCTGCTGATAGCCGGGAATAACGCAGTGGGAATGACACTCGGAAACGGCAGACATATTAAAGCGTATGAATATGGGAAACCCAGGGGCATTTTCCAGCTGTTCATGGAATACGAGGACGGAAGCAGGGAAACTGTCGTTTCCGATGGCGACTGGAAAACTGCCTATGGTCCGGTCATGGAAAACGGCATGTATTACGGTGAACAGTACGATGCCCGCCGGGAAATACCGGGGTGGGACACGTTCGAGTTCGACGATTCGGCCTGGGAACCGGTCGATGTAGTCGATGGCCCGGCATTAAGCGCACAGACCTCGCCGCCCATTCGTGCCACAAAAACATTGAAACCCAAAGAGATCTACCGTCCTCAGCCAGGCGTGTCTGTGTATGATTTCGGCCAGAACTTCACCGGATGGGTACGTCTTTTTGTAGAAGGTCCTGCTGGAACCGAAGTAACACTACGATTCTCTGAATTGTTGAATGAAGATAATACCCTGCACCGTAAAACCCTGAGAAATGCTGAAGCAACGGAGATATATATTTTAAAGGGGTTCGGCCAGGAGGTGTATGAACCCCGCTTTACCTATCATGGTTTTCGTTATGTTGAAATCACGGGATATCCAGGTATTCCCGAGCTGGAAACAATCGAAGGGATATTTGTTCACTCGGACGTGGAACATATTGGTAACCTGCATTGCTCAAATCAACTCATTAATACCATTCACCGAAACACCTACTGGGGGCAGCTTTCCAATCTTATGAGCATTCCTACCGACTGCCCCCAGCGTGATGAACGCATGGGCTGGATGGGAGATGCCCAATTGGCGGTAGAAGAGTCCTTTTACAATTTCCACATGGTTTCGTTTTATACAAAATACCTGAATGATATCCGGCATGCCCAGAAAGAAGACGGGAGCTTGTCTGACGTGATCCCGGCGTATTGGGCCATTTATCCGGCGGATCCTGCCTGGGGCAGCGCCTACATCACCATTGCCTGGTACTGTTACCTGTTCACCGGGGACACCCGCATTCTGGCGGATCACTTCGACAGCATGAAACGGTACGTGGAATTCATGAAAAACAGTACAGACGATTTGATCATCAAAACCCTGGGAAAATTCGGGGACTGGTGTCCACCCGGCTCGATCCTGCCCACCAAGACGCCCATCGAACTCACCTCGACCTGGTATTTCTACCACGACACCTTGCTGTTGTCCCGCATGGCAAAAGCGCTGGATAAAATCCAGGATTTCAATGACCTGTACGAATTGTCCGATAGAATCAAAGAGGCATTTAACAATCAATTCTTGGAAAACGGTAGATATGCAACGGTTAAAAACGGGGTTCTTTCGAGTATTTACATGAGTCAAACATCCCAGGCACTGCCGCTTTATCTCGATATGGTACCGGAAGATCAGAAACAACAGGCCCTGGAAAATTTAAAAACAGCGGTAATCAGCCAGAGCGATTGCCACGTTGATACCGGTATCGTCGGAACGCGGTACCTTTTTGATGTCCTGACGGAAAACGGTCTGGCAGATGTGGCTTTTAAGGTGGCAACCCAGAGAACCTATCCCGGGTTCGGGTATATGATCGAAGAAGGAGCCACCACGCTCTGGGAACGATGGGAAAAGCTTGAAGGATCCGGCATGAACTCCCATAACCACATCATGCTGGGATCTATCGATGCCTGGTTTTATAGTGTTTTGGCCGGGCTTTCACCCATGGAACCCGGCTGGAAAAAGGCCCGTATCAAGCCGCACATCGCAGGCGATCTGACCCAGCTTTCCGCCTCGGTAAAAACCGTGAGAGGAGAAATCAAAGTATCATGGAAAAAGGATTACGATCAGCTAATCATGGAGATAGATCTTCCAGTCAACCTGACGGCTGAGG
>JAUXCK010000272.1 GCA_030618925.1 Desulfobacteraceae bacterium | reverse complement strand
TGAGCTAAGATAAACAGGCTGAATATATAGAATAAGATTGCCTTCAGGCAGAATGATCATTCGACCGCGTTTGACCTCTGAACCCGCCTGGTCCCACAGGGTTAATTGCGCGGCAATTTTTGTATCCTGATCAATCAGGGTATTGATCTGGGCCGGGCCATAAATTTGCCGCCCCTTTGGAAAGCTGAAGATAAAAAGCTTGCCGTAATTATCACCATCACACCCGGCAAGGGCGAGGGCACGCAGGTTGTTTCGCCCCCGGGGACTCATGGGGCTGACCAGAAGAAATTCCGGCTTGTCAGGCGTCTCCTTATCCGGCATGGCTTGATTCAGTATGTTGAGGGTCAGGTAATTTGGCCTCATAGGGATTGTTTTATTTCCCTTTGGCAGCTTTGGCATTTCCCAGATATCTTCATGATTATAAAACACCTCCGGATCGGTTTGGTGATATTCTGCGTATATATTCAGCTGAACCTCAAAAAGATCTTTTGGGTATCTGATATGGCGCTTCAGTTCGGCAGGCATTTTATCGATCGGTTTTAACAACCCGGGATACATTCGACTATAGGCCCGAACAATCGGATCATCTGGATGTGCAATATAATAGTCGATGTTCCCGTTATAGGCGTCAATAACGATTTTTACGGAATTTCGGATATAGTTAAACTGCGGATTATACGGCTGAGCATTCGGGTAGTTCGCAGATACGGTGTAGGCATCCTGAATCCAGAAGAGTCCTTTTTTTGTGAAGACGATATAAGGATCTTTGTCCAGAAGGAAAAACGGGGTAATTGTTTCAATGGCCTCGAGAAAATTTCTTCGGAACAGTATCCGGCTGTTTTTATTGGTTCCTGACGTGAAAAATATTTTACTTTCTTTATAGAAGATTGAAAACAGGATTTTTTTGAAAAAGGAAAGCCGAACCCCCCCATTTCCCTTGTAGTCGACAAGTGCATTGCCCTCATCTGTGGGGTGGTCGATTTCACCAATATCATTTGGCACGATGGCATAGTTATATTGACCGAATCCGTAATAAATGCCTGGTTCAGTGATATCAAACCCGTAATCAGACTCGGAGGGGATATCCCGGACAAACCAGGTCATGGACTCATCCCCTCCCTGGACAGCAGGGGTCATGACGACACCATTCCCATGGGTGTACTGTAGATGCCGGCTTTGCCAGTTTTTAGCGTAATCCTGTTCTATTTCCCTTGGCGCCAGATAAACCTGTTGATGCAGTCCTGATACAGAATACCGATCCACATCAACGCTCGGGAAAATATAATAGGGGCGGATTCCCTGCAGCTGCTTATAGACGTCACTGAGCAATTCTCTGTCCCACACAGGGATATTCCGGAGGCTGTCACGCACATGCGGATTTGTCATAATCTGGGAATCCTCCGCGATTGAGTACTGCAGGGTGACGATTTTATTCAGATCGTATGCATCAAGGGTTGCCTCGATATTGTTTTTAATAAACGGCTTTTCAATAACCCCCTGGGTCGGTTTGACCCACCATTTTTCAATGATTCGAGAAAGCGGGTTGGCCTGGTATCCCAAAACAGCGACCAGAAAAAACAGGCCGAACACAACTACTTTTTTAAGGCCCTTCCCCTTGTAGATATACGTGACCAAAGACAGGGCGGTCAGGGTAAAAAAGAGAATTGTCAGCAGGATCAGGGGGAGCACCACCCATATTTCAACAAACCCGGGGCCAAAGAAATTTGGCTGATGGCTGTCCGTATAAAGGAGATCGAATCCCTGCAGCACAAAACCCCATATCTGGATCACCACGGTCAGAATGATCAGAAGTGCAAGATGGATTTTTGCACCACGGGGCAACTGTTTATCTCTACCTGCCAACAGCCGGTTTTCAACATAGTAGAGACAGACAATACCCAAAAAGAGAATCAATGAGGTGATAATAAGTTCTGTCTGAACCAGTTTGTAAACAGGATAAGAAAACAGATAAAAACTGATGTCAAAATTAAATATCGGATCCGTCATCCCAGAGGAAGGGGCAAAAAGATAGAGCAGCCCTTTTTCCCATTGTTTGTAAAAGGGAAATGCGATGGGAATGGCCATCATCAGTGAAAGCGGTGTGTACACTTTCAGGGAACCGGATTGAATCATTCTCAGCAACCGACGTTTGCTGCTTTTATCGGGATTACCCGGGGTTTCCGGGATGGTAGCGCCCAGAAATCGGGAGGCGATCCAGAAATTGAGGAAAAAAATCAAAAAGAAAATAAGGGTCACAACAGAAAAGGTGATATACCGGTATATTAGCCTCAGAAAAAAGTATCCTTCGTACCCGAGGGACTGAAACCACCAGAGGTCGATGACAAAATCAAGAAAAATAAAAGCAAGCACAACATAACCAATACCCAGCCCAATAATAAAAATCAGTAAAGACAATAGCAATCGTTTAAAATGTTGCATTTCTATTTTCCTTTTTCACCTGCATCTTACATAAATGAGATAGGGTCGGGCACGAATTCGTTTCGATGGTTTTGAATGATGAAAAATCCTGTTTGAACTTGAAAAATATAAAGGATAAATTGAGTCCTGTAAATACTTAAAGACATATTTCTTCAAATGAATATCAGATAGTTAATACACCGGCTGTATAAACCCCCGGGTGAAATTAAAAATATTGGGTGACGCCCATGATTTACTTTACTCGATGGGTATCCTATACAACTATGGTTGTCGCTACAATATGGGTTTATACGGGCTCTCAAGGGGATGTCGTTTTGTTCCCTTTTGGTTAACAGATTCGCCCGGCAGCTATATTTCGTGCGATTTGTGCATGGGCGCTGCACTCATTTGGGAAAAACTTCCGTCCGCGGGTTTCCGCTCACCCGGTCTTACGGCTGATGGGGGTACAACCCTCATTGTAGGCAGTGGGCAGTCCATATTAAATATGGATATCGAAAAATATTTATGTAAATTAATAGGTTAGATACAAGAAGGGTCGCCTGGCACGCCATTTGCTGTAATGAGTCTTCAGAAACGCAATGACGCGGGAATAAGAGATGTCAACAACCCGGATGGTTAGAAATTCAAAATCAGCAAAAAAGGAGAAATCGAAATGTGCCAGGAAATATTAAAACAATATGGATCGATGATCACGGCAATGGTAATTTTATGCTTAATGCTTTTGATTCCGGCTCTTTCTTATTCATAAAGAATCTTTTCAAGCGCTTCTGATAAAAAAAGGAAACCCGGATCCAGGCAGGAATGGACCGTCGAGGATCATTCCGTACCCTAAACCCATGTAAGGTTCTGCGAAATATCCCTCCAGGCCATGACGTCGTCCCGGACGCCATTGAATGGTCTTTGAAGATAATAATCGATTCAGCACCATTTGACATGTCATTCTTATTTGATATAAAGTGCCCAAAAAGGTATGGGCTGCCCAAAAAGGTATGGGCTAGCTGCCTAAAAAGGGCAGGGGTTGTTTCGGTATTGACAACCGGTTCTTTGGGAAATCTAAAAAATCCGCCTTGTGCGGGATTTTTATTTTTGAGCATGATCAAGGTGAATTGACGGGCAGACCAGATTGACGGCTGGACAAGAAGCGTTTTTACTTTACTTCTTAGCCGGCAAAATTCAGGATCGTTGAGAATGCTTAAACAAGATAAAAAATTAGAAAAAATTATAGAATTGCTCAAGTCCTGGCAAGGGAAAACGCCGGATGATGTGGATCTTGATTTTTCAGACCATAAACAGACAGAAGAGGAATACCAGAGAGACCAGAAGAAATGGTTAGAAGAAGTTAAAAAGAAAAAAAAAGGAGTTATCACGTGACCGAAGAAATTTTACCAAATCTGTTTCGGATAGAGGTCCCCCTTCCGGGCAATCCTTTGAAATCGATCAATTCATATGTCATCACCTCAAACAGGAGAAGTCTTGTCATCGACACTGGGTTCAATCAAAAAGAGTGCCGGGAGGCCCTTGAAAATGGGTTTCAGGCCCTGAATATTGACCTGGACCACACTGATTTTTTTTCCACCCATTTTCACGCAGACCACCAGGGGTTGGTTCCCACTTTTGCCAGAGACGGCGTCAAAACATATATGGGCAAGGTTGACGCACAACACATGGAAATGGGTGGCGGGTGGGAGAAAATGTTGCAGTACGGCATCATGAGCGGATTTTCAGAAGAGGAGCTCAAGTCGGCGGTTGTCAATCATCCTGGCCTTAAACACGGGCCCCAGAAAATGGTTGCCTGGACCCATGTCCAGGAGGGCGATACCCTCACAATCGGAGACTATGAGCTGAAATGTATTGAAACACCCGGCCATACCTGGGGCCATATTTGCCTTTATGAACCCAGGAAAAAGATTTTGTTCTCAGGAGATCATATTCTGGGTGATATCACACCCAATATTCAAGTGTGGTCAAGGGATGACGACCCGCTTAAAAGCTATATGAGCAGCCTGAGCAAGGTGGATGAAATGGAGATCGAATATACACTTCCAGGCCACCGCAGCCTTATTGATGATTGTGGTAAACGGATCCGGGAGTTGAAAGCCCATCACCTGGCAAGGTGCAACGAGGTGATCGATATCCTTCAGAATGGAAGCCAGCATGCTGTTGAAACAGCATCCCAGATGACCTGGGACATCAATGCCAAGTCATGGGATGACTTTCCTCTGATGCAAAAATGGTTTGCCACGGGCGAGGGTCTGGCCCATCTTCGGTTCCTTGAGAAAAAGGGTTTTATTTCTGAAGAGGAGCATTCAGACGG
>JAUXCK010000153.1 GCA_030618925.1 Desulfobacteraceae bacterium | reverse complement strand
TTCGTATGGTTTGGATCGTATCCTTCTCATTGGTCCAGTGCGCTTTCATTTCAGTTATCTGTTCATTCATCACGGCCAGTTCATTTTCTATCACGGCCAGCCGTTCTTTTGAGGAAGGATCCGTCTCTCTTTTTAATGCTTCCCGTTCGATCTCCGTCTGCACGATTTTTCGCTGGATCTCATCAATGTCAGCAGGCATGCTGTCAATTTCGATTCTGAGTTTTGAAGCACATTCATCAATCAGGTCAATGGCTTTATCCGGTAGAAAACGGTCAGCAATATACCGGTCGGAAAGGGTTGCCGCTGCCACAATGGCCGAGTCTTTGATTCTGACACCATGATGGACCTCATATTTTTCCTTAAGTCCCCGAAGTATAGATACCGTATCTTCGACAGAGGGTTCCCGCGTCATTACCGGTTGAAACCGCCGTTCAAGGGCGGCATCCTTTTCAATATATTTCCGGTATTCGGTTAATGTGGTGGCACCAATACACTTCAGGGTTCCTCTGGCAAGGGCGGGTTTCAGCATATTAGAGGCGTCCATTGATCCTTCTGATGCACCGGCCCCGACAACAGTATGCAGCTCATCAATAAAAAGAATCACCTCCCCTTCAGCACTTTCTACTTCTTTCAGGACGGCCTTCAGCCGGTCTTCAAATTCGCCTCTGTATTTTGTGCCGGCGATAAGCGCTCCCATATCCAGGGAAACAAGACGTTTGTTCTTCAGGGTTTCAGTCACGTCGCCGATAACAATGCGCTGGGCCAACCCCTCCACAATGGCTGTTTTTCCAACCCCCGGCTCCCCGATAAGAACCGGGTTGTTTTTGGTTCGTCTTGACAGGACTTGAACAATTCGTCTTATTTCATTGTCCCGGCCGATGACGGGATCAAGTTTGCCGGTATTGGCCAGTTGTGTCAAATCTATGCTGAACTTCTCCAATGCCTGGTATTTTTCTTCAGGATTCGGGTCTGTAATGGTCTGGTTTCCGCGAAATTCCATCAATACTTTTAAAATTGATTCTTTTGAAACCCCGTGATGGGCAAGAATTTTTGCTACATCGCTTTTTTTTTCTTCAGCGATTGCCAGGAAAATATGTTCAATGCTGACATACTGATCTTTCATGTTGGTTGCTTCTAGCAATGCGGCGTCCAGGAGGGTCTTTGTCCGTTGGGAGATGTAAACGTCTCCCGGCCCGTTGCCGGTGATTTTTGGTATTTTCCCTATGGCAAGCGTCAGATCCTGAACAATACTGCCACGGGAGGTCCCGAGTTTCCGGAGCATGGAAGGGACAATTCCTTCCTTCTCGCTCAGCATGACCGAGAGTAGATGCTCAGGCTCGATCTGTTGATTTTGACGCTGACCGGCCAGAGATTGTGCACCTGCAATCAGTTCCTGTGATTTTATGGTAAACTTGTCAAACCGCATAATGTCTCCGTTATGTCTTAGGGCCCATCCAAGAATGGACGCTTTTGAATTTATTGAATTTATTCACTGTCTCAGGATATAATAAGCATAGAGTCATTGTTGTCAAATCTGTTGACATTCGAGTGTGTTAAAAATTTTTTAGTGGAGGGATCGTTCCGGTCGCCAGGGGGTTCTATTCCGCATCCCCGGTTTCGTTTTCCGGTTTGTTTCTGGGCGAATTTTTACCAAAAAGCCACGCCCCGAGGATGCTGATTTCATACAGGAGCATTAACGGCACGGCCATCAGTATCTGGGTGACCACATCCGGTGGTGTCAGAATTGCAGCACCGGCAAAAAATAACAACAATGCATATTTTCTATTCTTTTTTAAAAAGGGAACGGTGACAATCCCGAGCCTGGCCATGCCGGTAATCACAAGGGGAAGCTCGAAGACCAGGCCGAAGGCCAGGAGGAGTTTTGAGGCAAAACTTAAATATTCACGCATTGAAGGAAGCGCCTGAATGGATTCATTGGCAAATCCCAGGAAAAATTTAAACCCAAACGGAAACACAACAAAATATCCGAAAAGAGCACCTCCCAGAAAAAAGAACGATGAAAGAATCACAATGGGGATCAGGACAAGTCTTTCTTTTTTATAAAGCCCCGGCGAAACGAACATCCAGAACTCAAAAATAATATAGGGCGATGCTGCCAATAGACCGGACAAAAAAGAGGTTTTCAAGTAAGTAAAAAATGCTTCGGGAAGGCCTGTGAAGATCATTTTGCTGTCGGTCTGCATTGCGGCAATAAGGGGCTGGGTTAAAATGTGGAAAATTTTTTCCTTAAACCCGTAGGAGATGACAAAACCGATCCCGACAGCGATGAAACAGCGAATTAAGCGTTTTCTCAGCTCTTCAAGATGAGCTGTAAAAGGGATTTTGTCATTTTCCTTCATGTTCAGGCCCTTTTTCAATCTTTCCTGTCGGGGTTTTTTTCATTTTCTTCTATATCGTTTTCAGGGGGGGGGGCAACTTCAGGTTCAATGGACGGTTCCAGGGCCTTTTTGACATTATTGGTGATGTCGTTGAAAGGTTCTTTGATTTCCTTAATATCGGCATCGATATCAAAAGAGTCTTTTAAATCACTGGTCGCCTTTCTAAACTCGCCGAGGGCCCGACCCAGCGATTTCGCCAAGCCTGGAAGCTTTTTAGGCCCGATAACGATCAGGGCCACTGCCAGTATTAGAATCATTTCCGGCATACCGATGCCAAACATAATTAATTCTCCTGTTTGAATATTCCTTTTACAGCCATTTCCGCAAATTTACAGCAGCAGGACAGATGGAAATTCATTTTTATTTTTATGTATTTTGCCGCAGGTGTCAAGAGGACGCAATTAAAAATATTGGTTTACGCCCAAGATTATGATTAAGGTCGGGGTCTGGAGCTGACCAATGTTATTCGCTCCCGGCAGTATCGTCCGGTTTTATCACACGATCCGGATTTAAAATCAAAAAATAAAGACTCCCGGGATGCTGCATATAACCGGCTGCAATTTCGGCATATGGGCCGTTTCCCCAGAAGAGGTCGGCCCGACCCGGCCCCCGAATAGCACCTCCTGTATCCTGGTTAAGCACAAACCGCTTGAAGTCCGTCCATTCGAAAATCCGGTTGTTATCATCAACCCGCGGTTTTTTTGACTCAATGAAGGCCAGGGCTGCAGAAGGAAATATCCGTTTTTGCAATGCCAGGGATCTTCCGGGTGTCACTGGAACCCCAAGGCAGCCCAATGGGCCGTTTTTTTCAGTTTTAAAGAATATAAAGCTCGGATTATAATTCAGAATGCGATCAATATCCTCCGGGTGCTCGTTGAGGTATTCCCGAATTTTCTGCATCGACATTTCCTCACGGGAGATTTTTTTTTCCTTAATCAGGAGGGTGCCGATGCTTTTATAGCGGTGTCCGTTTGAGGTGTGATAATGAATGTTAATGGGCTGCTGCCGGTTCTCAAGCTGTATCTTCCCTGATCCTTGAATTTCAAGAAAGAAAAGGTCGATCCGGTCGTTTACCCAGGCAAGGGGCACGGATTTTCCACGCAGGACGTCATCCGTGATCTCCCCGCGTTGATAATAGGGGACAATATTTTGATTGTTTGTAAATCGGCCGATAATTTTTTTTTCTCCTTCAAATCGCGGGTCAAAAAGAGAGAGGTTGATAAAGGCCAGGTCTTGGGGGAGGGAAAAAACAGGGTATGGGTAATCCGGGCTTTTTTCAAGACTTCCCGTCAGCATCGGCTCATAGTATCCGGTAAAAAGAACCTCGCCGGTTTCTTGATTTCCAATGGATTTGTAAACCAGGAAATCACTGGCAATGAACGCTTGAAGGTCTTCTAAAGAAGGGCGGGTCCTGATAAAGTCAGAAAAATGCACCAGGGATTGGATCATGTGTCGGGTATCAAAACTGTCCTCATGAAACCGGAACACTCTATCAGGGGGAATTTTTCTGAGATATAAAAGGCTTTGATGAATGCTGTTTTCCAGATCATGGTAATGCAAGTCATCAGAAAACTGAGGATATTGATTCACGGGCACCTGTCTGAGCGCAGGTCCGTCAATTCTCGGTGGGGGTGGGGGGGGGCGTCTGAATAACCCGCAGCCATGGTTGCAGCTCAACAAGATACAGATCAGGAGAATTGCAGTGGATTTAAGCCGGGTGAGCCCCCGGTGTCGGGCATTTATAGTTGTCATCATAGAGAATCCTTTCAGCATCCTGTTTTGTTTATCATTAAACATGAAACTATTTCAATAATTGAATGACGCGCACTTTAATTTATTTTCTGTTTTATTAAAAATAATATATGGGTAAGGCGGAGTATGCTTGACAATGAGGGGATTGTTTTATATCCAGTGTCCAATAAAAATGTATGGATGTCTGTCTGTCACTTACCCCAAAAAAAGGAGATAAAATAAGATGAAAAAAGGTCTAATAATGATGTTCTGTTTATTGTTTGTTTCCATGCCGGCACTTGCACAGGATCCGGTAAAAGCGGCCCCCAAGCCCCGATCATCAATTCATTCCCATCAGGCCGGGATGCTTTCCCTGGACCTCACTATTTTGCCCCTGAACACAGCTACGGCGCCCGATCCAAAAGCCATTGCCATATTGGGCGGGAAATATTTTTTAACAGATAGTTCAGCAATTGAAGGCGGGGTGGGATTCAGTTTCCGGGGTGAAAAAACAAGCGAGTTCCAGGAGAAGGGATGGGGACTGGGGCTGTATGGCGCTTATGTGTATTACCTTACCAACAAAAGAATTTCCCCTTATCTCAAGGCAGGGCTGGGGATAACATCAAAAAACGGCGATCATTATGAACCGGATGATGATTTTGGATTTAATGCCCTTGGGGGTCTGGGCGCCGAATTTTTTGTCACAAAAGAGTTTTCGATCAGTGCTGAAGCACTCATGCGGCTGCAGCTTTCTCCAACAGTTATTTTTGAAAGCGTGGAGCCGTCAATAAAAGCGTCGTTCTATTTTGACAATATTTTATAGAACCTGCCCTCCTTCCAACTTTCTTTCGAGAAATGCTTTCCGACATATGGGAAGATGCGGATAAAAATCCATCTATGCTCCTGTCCTGCCGGGACAGGAGCGCACACCGTTCCCTCCAGGCGTGTGGTTCAACAAGCCGGAGCGTTTTCACGCAGCGCCTCTCCTGAAAATCAGCGTTTATCATCCTTCATATGGGTCCAAAATAATAAGATATAGCGGCTCTCATACGGTCACGCCAAAACCACGGTTGTAGTCACAAAAAAAGTTGTAAAACCTAAAACCCGTGCAGAACACTGCATCCACATCGTTTTTTTCTTTTGACAACAACTTTTATTGTAGGCCCACTTGTTGGTTGGCAGGAATGAAATTAACAAAAAAATTGATAAGTATCAACATGTTATATCAAATTAAGATATGTGGCATGCCCTTTGCTTTATCAATAAGATAAGTTCGCAGGAAATAAAACAGAATTGAAATTCAATATATAAAGGAGATCATCATGAAGGGTCAAAAAACAATATTGGTCAGCATTCTTATTTTTTTCTTTTTTATAATCCTTGTCAGCAGCCGCCCGGCCGCCATATCCGGAGATTTTGGTGAGCATGTTTCTTTTTATCCAACATCGACAGTTCTGTCTACAATGGATCTGCCGAATGGAACCGGCGTGCTGCTTGAAGCCAAAGCGCCATCAGCCGCGGTTCTTGATTATTACAAAATGACGATGGAAGACAGTGGATGGTCGGTCCTGAACCAGAGACAGGGTTTCCTGGCTTTTTCAAAGGATCATAAAGGGGTGATGATTGATGTCAACGCCATATCCAAGGAAAAGAGCCGGATCAGCATCTCATATCTGGAAGATGTATAGGTGCGAAACACGCAATATAGACTGGCTGCACGGTCTCAAAGAAAACATCTAAAAAGAAGGGGAACACTCCCTGGTAACCTGTGGCCCAGTTACCGGATAACCCCTTCTTTTTTTAGTTCTTCTATTTCTCCCGGGGCATACCCGAGGTCGGAAAGCACCTCATCGGTATGTTCCCCTATTGCCGGGGCCGGGCGCCGGGTTCCGGCACGGTTCTCACTAAAGTGCGCAAAATACCCCGGGATATTTATTTTACCAAGCATCGGGTGATCAAAAGGAACGATATAATCGTTCACCAGCGCCTGCGGGTCTTTTTCAACCTCCGTTATACGCTGCACAGGACAGAACATGAACTTATGGGCCTGAAATATTTCCATCCATTCATCCCTGGTTTTTGTGGCAAACACCCCATCAAAAATTTCTATTAATTCAGACACGTTAACCGGCCTTCCCCCACTATCGGTAAAGTGCTCGTCCGTCAGCAGTTTCTCCTGTCCCGTGGCTTTACAAAAAGCGGTCCAGTATTTTTCTTCAGGGTGATGGGTGCCGAAAATCCAATTTCCGTCTTTGCAGCAAAAGCAGTTGCGCAGGGGCGAATGCTGATTGCGATCTCCCTGAATACAAGGATCAATGGAAAGGACGCTGGCAAGCATCATATTTGGATGCTGCATCCAGAGGGCCGTGCTGAAAAGTGAAATATGAACTTCCTGTCCGATTCCCTTGCGCTCACGCACGAAAAGGGCTGTCAGGATTGCATGGCTGGCGGCAATGGCGGTTGTCTGGTCCAGGATACCGAGATGAAGCGGCGCCGGCACAGGTGTGCCTGTTGCAAACATCAGGCCTGAGCGCGCCTGCCCCAGTGGATCAAATGCGCCGATATCGCTCATGGGTCCCT
>JAUXCK010000079.1 GCA_030618925.1 Desulfobacteraceae bacterium | reverse complement strand
TTAAATTTTTTCCCGCTGCCGCAGGGACAGGGGTCATTCCGTCCAATTTTGGGCCCGGATCGTATAACCTGATTCTGCTCAGGCATACTGCCATCATAAAAATACCATTTGTCTTCCTTCTTTTTAAAAACAGCCCGTTCATGATGATTCAACCGTCCGCTTTTCTGCTTGTACCGGGCAATAAATTCCACTGTGCCTTCCTGGTCATCAGGTCCCCCATCCTGTGTATCGATAATGTCCATTCCAAGCCAATCAGAGTTTTTCGCCCATTTCATAATTGTCTTTTCATCATGCCCTTCTCTCTTGTCCGGATGGATTGTGTCTAGAATATATCCGGACTCGGCAAGGGTAAAGGCCGTATAACGGGACCGCATCAATTCTTCGGCAGTCGATGCAACCCGTTGGCCCTTGATAAGCGGTTCACAGCACTCTGCATACGACTTGTCGGAACCGCACGGACACTGATCCATTTTCATCTCCTTCCTGTCTGAGCGTTTTATAGTTTAAATATACAACAGCTCTCAAAAACATCCTTTTATCAAACCGCCGGATCAAGATCGGGAAATTTTTGATCAAGAATTTTGTTCCATTCCGCTACCCGGGAACCGGTTTTTTCCTCGAGCGCATCCAGATTCCCCTGGATACTGATATTTTTGATGGTGTCCCCCTGTCCGATGCTGTCAACCACGGCCTGATCTTCCTTGTCCATCACTGCACCAAACACTGAATGTTTCTGATCCAGGTGCGGTGTCGCGCAATGGGTGATAAAAAACTGGCTCCCGTTCGTCCCCGGACCCGCATTGGCCATGGATAAAATTCCGGGTCCGTCATGGCATAGCTCCGGGGCAAACTCATCCTCAAAATTATACCCCGGCCCACCGGTGCCGGTACCGGAAGGGCAGCCGCCCTGAACCATAAAATCGGCAATGACACGATGAAAATTTAAATTGTTGTAATACCCGCGCCTGGCCAGATTTATAAAACTGGCGACCGTTACCGGTACGAGCTGGTGGTAAAGCTTTACCCTGATGGTTCCCTTGTCTGTTTCAAAAACTGCGACAATATCTTCCGGTGGTGTTGTCATCTTTTCTCCTTTTAATGTGACGGTTTTATAAAAAGTCCAACTTCTGGGTTGTGCTGCATTTGGTCATTATTCGACGTTGGAAGTGAAATGGTCGGTGGTTGATGCTCAGCTATTCTCCGCACCTGTCGGGTCAGATCAGCGATTTCCTTCTTCCAGAACCCTTCGGACCCCCAGTCTGGAAATGTACTTTTAAAACGAAAATCATTTGCCTGCCTGCTGCACCAGGCCAGAAAATAGATGATTCGCATGGCGCGAAGCGGTTCGATCAACCGCAGGGTATGCCTGTCAAATGTCCTGAACATTTCATACCCTTCCAGTATCAGATCAATTTCCCGTTTGCACTTGTATGCATACTCCGGCAACAGCATCCATATATCATGAACCGGCGGACCTGTCATCATATCATCGAAATCAATCACCATCAGGCCTTCACCCGGCCTGTGCAGGATGTTGCCCCGGTGACAGTCCCCGTGAAGTCTGATAAATTCAATGCCCTCAAAAAGAGTCGTGCTGAGGTCCACCACTTTATGACCGATCTCCTGAAAAGGATCGATAAGGCGTGATGAGATAAACCCGCTTTCCGTCAGGTGCCGGATATCGGCTGCCGTGGACATATGGGGATGAAGCCTTACCCTGTCCTTTGCCTCTTTCTTTTTGCCGGCATTATGGATCCTGGCCGTCACCCGGCCCAGCCTTCGCCAGTCTTCATCTTCCGTGATTTCAAATTCCCGGCCGAAGCGCTTTGGAAACACCGCAAAAAAGATGCCGCCCACACTGTCTATTGTGGCGCCATTAGACAGGGTCATGGGGGCGATCACAGGGACCTCATCCTCGGCGCAGTCAAGGACAAAAACATGCTCCTCCAGAAGCGCTTCCTTCGTCCATCTGCCGGGGCGGTAGAACTTGGCAATGACCCGTTTCCCGTTTTGTGCCTGGAGTTCGTAAACCCGGTTGATATAACTGGGAAGGGGGGATGTCAGGCCGGTCATTGGCTGGTCTATGGCCGCTTCCACTGCGTTGATTATTTTTTCAGGTGTCAGGTTCTCAAAATCTGCTTGCATGGTGTTTCCTGGTTTTGGCTTATGTGTTTTTCTGATCTATGCTTTCAGGAGGCGCTGATCTCTTCTTTCAACAGACAGCATGCTATTTTATATTCCGGTTTTCCGTCAGCCGCATAGGTCAGATTTCCCGGCTGTACCAGACGATTTATGACACACCCTTCCGGAATGTTTAAATGAAAAAGATCCATCTCATTAATTTTTCCGGTTCTCATCAACCGGTTGCCCTTAAACGCCAGGCTGTGAATCGGATAATCTTCACACAGGGGACATCTGTATACACGCCCGTTTGGAAAAATAAAATAGTTCCCCGCCACCAGACCGGCACACTCAAAGGTCTCATCCGGTGCTAAAAAAACCCTGGGATATGTCACTGTGATGCCGAGCCGGGCGATTTCTTCCGCTACTTCTGGAATAAAGTCGCGCCATGCCCCGGGGGACACCTGGAGACGCGCCTCATCTGTTTCTGCTTTAACAGATTTTCCCCGAATGCCGATGATTTGAATAAAAAACCGGTTTATGTTGAGATCCGCCAGAAGGGAAGGCATCATGGCCAGTTCATGAATATTCATCCGGCTGACCGTATAAATGAGACTTGTGCTGAACCCCCCGGCCACAGCTTTCCGGATACCGGCCAGACAGGCATCATGGGCGCCTTTCCCCCGGATGCGGTCATTTGTTCTTCTGGTGGCACCATCCAGGCTGAAACTGATATAGTCCAGGTCCTGAGGATCTATTTTAGATAGAATATCGTGAAACAGATAGCCGTTTGTATCAATGGTAATGGATTGAAACCCGAGGGCTTTTGCTTTTTGAACGGCCAGAGAAAGCTCGGGATGGAGTGTTGGCTCACCGCCCAGAAAAATCACATTGGCTGCATCTGCTTTTTCTGAAAAGGCGCCCAGCCAAGCCTCGATGGTTGGCAATGACAGTGTTTCTTCCCCATGCTGCTTTGGATTGATATAGCAGTGTTTGCAGGCCAAATTGCAATGTGTCAGGATATGAAAAAACAGGTTAATTGAATTCCTGGAGAAGGCAACCGTCTTTTTTTTCATTTATAGGAGACTAATGTTGGTGTTTTCAATCTGGTGCCCATCCATAAATGAGATATTTTTTCTGCGTTCAAGGCGGGCGAAAAGTTTAACCGGAGCATATTATTTGGCATGTTGAGGATTAAAATTTGAGCCCAACACAGAAATCGGAAAAAACAGCCTTTTATGGGGCCGCTACTTGATAATGGTTCGGGTCAATATCCTCGTTTTCCCTTCCTTGCCCTTCAACTTCTTCAGCCGTTTGATCTCTGCCTTGGCCTTGACCAGTTCATCATTTGTCAAGCGCAGCCGAATGGACATGTATTCTGCAAAAATTCTGTACAGCAGAAGCAGAAAATCCAGTTTCTTCTCATCTGAAGACAATTTTTCCTGGGCTGAGGTATCCACGGCGATGCATACGGTTTTACCGATCGCATACACGGATGCAGAACGGCTCAGGCTGTCGATAATCCTCATCTCACCAAATATTTCGCCCTTCTTATCGATTTCGACAATGTCATGCCCTTCCTTTTTTATGGATACCTGGCCGTTCAACAGGAAATAGAGCCATGGATCCCGGTCGCCCTCCCGTATGATCACCTCACCATCATTGTATTCCCTGATCTTGCTTAATCTGAGAAGTTTGGCCAGGTTTTTGATTTCAAAATGCTTTAATGCCGGAATATCCAGAAGTCTCTGAATATTTTGCATATTGTCTTTCAAGTATTTTGATTCAATCATAGAAGACCTCCCCCCGGTCATCATTTAATTTTTATATTACTTTATATTCAATGATTTAGAAAAAGTCAAATACCAAATGAAACGATTCGTCCATTTTAATCATCGGGGTTTTCCAGACAATCCTTGGAAAGGGAGCCATCAAAATCAACAGGATACCTGCCGTCAAAACAGGCTTTGCAAAAATTTTTTTCCGGATCTTCAATGCCGGTTGATGAAAGGAGGCCTTCAATGCTGAGATAATGCAGGGAATCAAGACCGAGAAAATCTCTTAATTCTTCAGTCGTTTTTGTTGCGGCAATGAGCTCGCCCCGGGTTGAAAAATCAATCCCATAATGGCAGGGAAAGCGATGGGGCGGGCAGGCGATGCGCATATGCACCTGTTTGACACCCAGTTCACGCAGGGCCTTCACCCTTGTCCGGGCGGTTGTTCCCCGGATAATAGAATCTTCAATGATAATAATTTCCTTACCGGCAAGGAGCTCCTTGACAGGGTTCAGCTTAACCCGGGCACTGAAATCCCTCATGCTCTGGGTCGGCTGAATAAAGGTCCGCCCCACATAATGATTCCGGATCATCCCCATTTCAAAAGGAATGCCGGAGGTTTCAGAATAGCCGATGGCTGCGTAATTTCCCGAATCCGGAAAGGGCATGACCAGATCCGCGTCCACGTGTGCTTCTCTGGCCAGCTGACTTCCGTTTGCTTTTCGTGTCTGATAAACATTTTTCCCAAAAAACGTACTGTCCGGCCGCGCAAAATAAATATGCTCAAAAATACAAAAGGTCCGCCTTCTTGCTTTGGCCGGTTTTATGCTTCTCACCTTGTTTTTATGGATCACGACGATCTCTCCTGGATCAAGTTCCCTGACCAGTTCGGCCTGCAGGAGATCCAGGGCACAGGTTTCAGACGCCAGAATATAATAGCCGTTTAATTTACCCAGACAAAGCGGTCTGAACCCGTTGGGGTCCTTGATGCCGATAAGCTCCCCCTTTCCGGTCAGCAGCACAAAGGAATAGGCCCCTTCCAGGCTCGCCACCATGTTTATGAGTGCCTGATCCAGGCCAAACTTCAAATTTTTGATGAACACATGAAGGGCGACCTCACTGTCCATGGTTGTCTGGAAGATCGACCCCTTTTCTTCAAATTCCTTTTTCAGGATATGGGCATTGACAAGGTTGCCGTTGTGCGCCACACCATATGACTTCCCCCCATGGTGGACCACGAATGGCTGGGCATTGGAAAGAATCGAACTCCCGGTGGTGGAATACCGGACATGCCCGATTGCGCTGCCGCCTTGCAGCTGCTCAAGGTGATTCATGTCAAACACCTCTGGAACAAGTCCCATGCCTTTGTGGGCGGTAATGGTTTTTTCCCGGGCAACTGCAATGCCCGCACTTTCCTGCCCCCTGTGCTGAAGGGCATAAAGCCCGAAATAGGTCAGTTTTGCAGCTTCGGGATGCTCACAGATACCAAACACACCGCAGGCGTCACGCGGTCTTTCTGAATCATTCATTTTAAATATGATACCCTTGTATGGGTTTTACGTTCAGTGTCTTTTTTTTCAACGCCGTTATCCCCTGGCACATTGCCCTGGCGCCTGCAATAGTGGTTGCATATGGAATCGAAAATTTCAACGCCGCCCGCCTGATCAGGAACCCGTCACGCCGTGTTTCATCCCCCTGGCCTGAGCCGGTATTGATGATGAGCTGTATTTCTTGATTCTTGATGGCATCCACGACATGGGGACGACCCACGGACACTTTGTTGATTTTTGTATTTGCAAGGTTGTTCTTCTCAAAAAACAGGGATGTGCCGGGAGTGGCGACAATGTCAAACCCGAGGTCTTGAAACTGGGCCGCCACAGGCAGGACCGCTGCTTTATCGTTTTCCTCAATGCTCATAAAAACAGTCCCTTCTATGGGCAGATGTTGTGACGCGGCCAGCTGGGCCTTTGCAAAGGCGGATCCAAAGTCCTTGTCGATTCCCATGACTTCACCGGTTGACTTCATTTCCGGGCCGAGCAGCGTATCCACACCCGGGAACCTGTCAAATGGAAGAACCGCTTCCTTAACAGACACATGGGATGGAACCACCTCCCTCGTAAAACCAAGATCTTGAAGCGTCATTCCCAGCATGACCTTGGTGGCGAGTTTGGCGAGCGGAATACCGGTTGCCTTGCTGACAAAGGGAATAGTCCTGGACGCCCGGGGGTTGACTTCGATCACATACAGCTTATGGTTCTTGACCGCGTACTGTACATTCATCAGACCAATCACATTCAGTTCGGCAGCCATGGCCCTTGTGGCGGCAGCGATCTCATGTAACATGGCCGGTTCAATATTCTCCGGCGGCAGCACACAAGCGGAGTCTCCGGAGTGCACGCCGGCAGCTTCAATATGCTCCATAATCCCGCCGATGACGGTCATTTTTCCATCGGATATGGCATCTACATCCAGTTCCACGGCGTCTTCCAGGAACTTGTCAATCAATACCGGATACCCTGGAGACGCTTCCATGGCAAGATGCGCAAACTTTTTCAGCTCCTCTTCTGTGTAAACGATCTTCATGGCCCTGCCGCCAAGCACATAGGAAGGCCGGACAATTACCGGATAACCTATGGTTTCAGCGATATCCACCGCACCCGCCACATCCATGGCCGTCCCGTTTTCCGGCTGAACAAGACCCAGCTTGCCCAGCATGGCCTGGAACAACTCACGATCTTCGGCCCTGTCAATGCTTTCCGGCTGTGTGCCGAGAATCGGCACGCCGGCCTTGAAAAGAGGCACCGAAAGATTCAGGGGCGTCTGCCCGCCAAACTGGACAATGACGCCAAAGGGGTGTTCTTTCTCGATGATATGAAGGACATCCTCCTTGGTCAACGGCTCAAAATAAAGCTTGTCGGACGTATCATAATCTGTGCTGACGGTTTCCGGGTTGCTGTTGACCATGATGCTCTCCACCCCTTCCTCCCTCAATGCAAATGAAGCATGGACGCAACAATAGTCAAACTCGATGCCCTGTCCGATTCTATTGGGGCCGCCACCTAAAATCATGACTTTTTTCCTGTCCGAAACCCTGGCCTCACATTCCATTTCATAGGTAGAATAATAATAGGGGGTTGATGCCTTGAACTCGGCTGCACAGGTATCCACAAGCTTGTAGACCGGCCTGATCTGATGGTGATCCCGTTCTTTTTTAATCACGTCATCGGTTTTGCCGGTTAAACAGGCCAGCTGAACATCGGAAAACCCAAAGGCTTTTGCCTTTCTTAACAGCTTTTCAGGAATCCAGTCTTCCCCCCTGCAGCCGGCGATGCGAAGTTCAAAATCAACTATCTGTTGAATCTGATGCAGAAACCATGGATCGATTCCGGTCAGTTCATAAATGGATTCAATTGAGATGTCTGCTTTCAGCGCTTCCCGCAGGTAAAACAATCGCCCGGAATTGGGTGTTGCCAGCTTTTTCACGATCTCCGATGTTGTGGGCGCTGCATCTCCCGAATCCCCGGGATCCTTTCCATCCGCCCCCAGGCCGTGCCGCCCGATCTCAAGGGATCGAATCCCTTTTTGGAGCGCTTCCTTGAATGTCCTGCCAATGGCCATGGTTTCGCCCACTGATTTCATGGCCGTGGTCAGAAAATCAGCTGTTTCAGGAAATTTTTCAAATGTCCAGCGGGGAATTTTGACCACACAATAATCAAGGGTGGGTTCAAAAGACGCAAGGGTTTGACCTGTAATATCGTTTGAAATTTCGTCCAGGGTGTATCCAACGGCCAGCTTGGCTGCAATCTTTGCAATGGGAAACCCGGTTGCCTTGGATGCCAGGGCAGAGCTCCTGGAAACCCGCGGGTTCATCTCAACCACGATCATCTCCCCGTTTTCAGGGTTCACGGCAAACTGGACATTGGACCCGCCGGTATCCACTCCGATCTCCCGCATGATGGCAATGGATGCATCGCGCATTTCCTGATATTCTTTATCCGTCAGGGTCTGGGCAGGTGCCACCGTTATGCTGTCTCCGGTATGAATGCCCATGGGATCCATGTTTTCTATGGAGCAGATAATCACGACATTGTCATTGTGATCTCTCATCACCTCCAGTTCGAACTCTTTCCACCCCAGGACCGATTCCTCAAGCATGATCTGCCCGATAAGACTGGCATCGATGCCTGCCCTGGCCATGATTTCAAGATCATCGGGATTATACGCCACACCGCCACCCGTGCCGCCAAGTGTAAAGCTCGGCCGGACAATGATGGGGAAACCGATTTTTTCACAAATGGACCGGGCAGATTTCATGTCCGTTGCAATACCGCTTTCAGGAATACGCAGACCGATTTTCACCATGGCTTTACGAAACAGGTCCCGGTCTTCGGCTTTTTGAATCGATGCCACGGACGCTCCAATCATTTCGACATGGTATTTTTCAAGGACCCCCATTTCAGCAACTTCAATGGCCGTATTCAGCCCGGTCTGGCCGCCCAGGGTTGGCAACAATGCATCCGGCCGTTCCTTTTCGATGATCTTCTCCACCATGAACGGGGTAACCGGCTCAATATAGGTGGCATCCGCCATTTCAGGGTCCGTCATGATGGTGGCTGGATTGCTGTTGACCAGGACAACGTCGAAGCCTTCCTCCCTTAAGGCCTTGCATGCCTGGGTGCCGGAATAATCAAATTCGCAGGCCTGGCTGATGATGATCGGCCCGGCACCGATGATAAGGATTTTTTTAAGATCAGAACGTTTTGGCATATTTAAAATTCATAACCTGTTTAAGTTGGTCAGCGTGTTCTGGAAAAAAGGGTTGGCATCTGTCATCAGAAAGTGGGGTGCTTTTTCATCATTTCCTTGAATTCGCTGAAAAGATATCCCGCATCATGGGGGCCGGGAGATGCTTCAGGATGATATTGTACTGCAAAAAGAGGGTGTTTCAGATGTCTGAATCCTTCGAAGGTGTCGTCATTCAGGTTGATGTGAGTGACGTCAATATCTTTCCCCAGCATGCTTTCCGTATCAACGGCAAATCCATGATTCTGGGACGTAATCTCTACCTTTCCGGTTCTTAGGTTTTTCACCGGCTGATTGGCACCCCGGTGTCCAAATTTCAATTTAAATGTCCTGCCCCCCAGGGCCAGACCCAGAAGCTGGTTGCCGAGGCAGATGCCGAACATGGGACGAAATCCAATCAGATTTCTAATACTATCAATCGCATAGGTCACCGGTTCGGGATCACCCGGGCCATTTGAGAGAAAAATCCCATCCGGGGCAAGCACCTTGACCCTTTCCGAAGAAAAAAAGGCCGGTACCACCAGCACCTCGCACCCGGCAGCCTCGAGGCATCTC
>JAUXCK010000238.1 GCA_030618925.1 Desulfobacteraceae bacterium | reverse complement strand
CTGCCTTTTCATACAAATGACCATGGGTAAAAAGGAAAATGAGATCCAGATGACCTTTTCACGTCATCTGTCTGAGGGAGCGGCCGGGCTTCTGGCTAACCACAAGCCCATCCGGTTGATCGTTCGGCCGGATATTGAAAACCGGAATTGCCATGATGTCACAAAGGCCTATCAGGGACCCGAACATTCATGGCCTGAAGCTGTACGTTCGACAGACAACGGGTTCATCTTCTCTCCATCCCATCACAGGCTGGCCCTTCATGCTTTCCCGGGCAGCTTTGTATGGGAGCCTGAATGGCACTATATGGTGCATCGATCCCAGGACAAAGAAAGGGGTCAGGATCCGGACTCTGATCTGTTCAGCCCCGGCTACTTTTTTTCAGAAATAAAGGGTGGCGGCACGATGACGGTGAATGCCCGAATTCTGGCCCCCCTTGAAGAAGAACACCCTGTTCAGAAAAATAATATAAGACCTGTTGACCGCGGTTCCCTTTCCCGGCAGCCGCCGGAAAAAAATCTTGAAAAAGCGATGACCCATTTTATTGTAAAAAGAGGGGATCTGAAATCAGTGATTGCCGGGTACCCCTGGTTTCTCGACTGGGGACGTGATTCCATGATTTTCACCCGGGGGCTGATCGCAGCCGGCAGGACAACAGCTGCACGTGCCATCTTGAAACAATTTGGAAAGTTCGAACAGGACGGCACCCTGCCGAATGTCATTTACGGGGAAAACGCAGGAAACCGGGATACATCTGATGCGCCATTATGGTTTTGTGTGGCGTGCAGTGATATGGTGGCATTTGAAGGCAACGACAGTTTTTTAGAAGAGCAGTGCGGCCGGAGAACCATCCGAAACGTTCTGATGTCGATCGGAGATGCCACCATTCACGGCACCCCGGGCAACGTCAGGATGGACCCGGAATCCGGGCTGGTTTTCAGCCCGTGCCATTTTTCATGGATGGATACCAATCATCCGGCAGGGTCCCCGCGGGAAGGATATCCCATAGAAATACAAGCCCTCTGGTATCATTATCTGTCCTTGAGGGCCCGTATCTCTCCTTTAACGTCTAAAAAAAAGTGGCAAAAGATGGCCAACAAAGTAAAACACTCCATCAGGGACCTTTTTCTGCTTGAAACCGGGGGATATCTGTCCGACTGCCTCCACTGCAGTCCCGGTGCCCCGGCCAGAAAGGCTGAGCAGGATGATGCCCTGAGGCCGAATCAACTCTTTGCCGTTACACTGGACGCAGTGACCGACGGGACAATAACCAAAAAGGTTGTTGAGGCCTGCCAGGAGCTCCTGGTCCCGGGTGCGATTCGAAGTCTGGCAGACCGGCCCGTCCGCCGGCCTCTTGAAATTGTACACAATGGAAATCGGCTCAATGACCCGCATCATCCTTACAAGGGAATATATACGGGAGATGAGGATACCGGGCGAAAACCCGCCTATCACAACGGGACTGCCTGGACGTGGGTCTTCCCTTCTTTTTGTGAAGCATGGGGGAAGGTCTTTGGTGAGCAAGGGGTGGAAACAGCCATGGCCTGGCTTGCAAGCAGTACGTCACTCATCAACACCGGCTGTATCGGTCAGGTGCCGGAGATACTGGACGGTGACTTTCCACACCTTCACAGGGGATGCGATGCCCAGGCGTGGGGGGTTAGCGAGCTTTACAGGGTATGGAAAAAACTGGCTTCGTAAAAAATCCAATTTCTGCGTTGTGCTGCATCCTGAGTCAGTCGACGTACTGCCAGGCGCGCCTTCTTCCCCAGGATTTGCACGCCTTGAACTTGACGCTTTTTAGAAAGCCGGCCAATTTTGATTTTTTACCATCCAATCAAACAACATGTTGTGTTCCAGGCATAAGTTTGGTATTTCAAAGACACTCAATTCAGGGTATTTTTTTAAACTATTAAGGACTAATATGAGCTATCTGCAAACCTTTCAGGTTTTCCCAAACATTCCCGAGCCTCTTTTATTTATAGAGGAGCTGAGTCGTAATCTGTGGTGGTGCTGGCATCTCGATGCTGTCGAACTTTTCCGACGGATCAACCCCAGGCTGTGGAACAGCTCCGGGCGCAATCCCATTATTTTTTCTTCCCTGATCCCCCAGGAACGATTAGAGGATCTGGCCAGGGATGAAAGTTTTCTGGCGCATCTGAAACGGGTGAAGGAAACGTTTGAACGGCAGGTTAAAGAACCCATCGACTATTCAAATTCACCGTATGGTGGAAAGAACGCCATCGCCTATTTTTCCATGGAGTTCGGCATCCATGAGAGCCTTCCCTTGTTTGCAGGCGGTCTTGGAATTCTTGCAGGCGACCACCTCAAGGCCGCATCTGATCTGGCACTGCCCATGATCGGCATCGGACTCATGTATCGCCGGGGATATTTTCACCAGTTTCTGAACCAGGAAGGATGGCAGCAGGAGGAGTATCCTGAAACGGATATTTACCACCTGCCTGTGGAACGGGTAAAAGATGCTGACGGGAATGAGATATATATTACAATTTCAGGACCGGCTGGTGATATCCGGGCCATGGTCTGGAAAATTATGATCGGCCGGATACCCCTGCTCCTGCTGGACACCAATCTGATGGAAAACTCACCAGAGGTTAGAGATATCACCGCCCGACTTTATGCGGCCGACCCGAAAACCCGCCTGGCTCAGGAAGTACTTCTGGGCATCGGCGGGATGCGCGCCCTCGAAGCCATGAAAATTTATCCTAGATTGTGCCATATGAATGAAGGGCATTGTGCATTTGCCGCATTGGAGCATCTGGCGCAAATTATCTCTACATATAAAGTTGATCTTAACGTTGCCAGGGAAATTGCCGTCCGCACAACGGTTTTTACGACCCACACCCCTGTGGCCGCAGGGCACGATGAATTTCCTGCTGATCTGGTAAAATCCTATCTAGAGCCATTAAAGGATCGCCTGAATACCGACGCCGATGAAATTTTATCCTGGGGGCAGCCAAAAGGGGCCGGCGGTGACAGCGACCTCTCCATGTTCGTTCTCGGGCTTCGAATGGCGCAATACTGCAACGGTGTCAGCAAGCTGCACGGAAATACAGCCAAACGGATGTGGGCCCACGTATGGCCCGGCAAGCCGGTAAACGAAATCCCTATCCGTCATATCACCAATGGTGTACATATCCCCTCATGGATCTCCGTTGTAAATTCTCTTCTGTTCGAACGCTATCTGGGCCCGGAATGGTATATGAAAACCAAGAATGCCCAGGTCATCAAGCGCATCGATGATATTTATGATGAAGAACTGTGGCGCGCCCATGAAATAAGCCGTTCCAGACTCATTCGCGTCTGTCGCACCTTGATGATCAAACAATACGGGAGAAGAAATGCCTCCATGGCCATGATGAAAGAAGCCGAAACAGTACTGGACCAGGATGTTCTGACCATTGGATTTGCCCGGCGTTTCGCTGCCTATAAACGGGCCGACCTCCTGCTGCATGATCGAGACCGGCTTGAAGCGATTCTTTCTTCTACCGAACATCCGGTGCAGTTTATTTTCGCCGGAAAAGCACATCCAAAAGATAATGAAGGTAAAGAATTGATTAAGCGCCTGATCCAGTATGGAAGCACTCCCGAGATCCGGCATAAAATTGTTTTTCTTGAAGACTATGACATCAATATTGCACGACACCTGGTGCAGGGGGCTGATATCTGGTTGAATACCCCCAGACGCCCCTATGAGGCCTGCGGTACATCAGGAATTAAAGCTGCTGCAAACGGTGTGCTGAATGTGAGCATCCTTGACGGATGGTGGTGTGAAGGGTACGCCAATGAAAGAGGGTGGCGAATCGGCAATGGAGAAGAGTACGAAGATTGGGAATACCAGGATATGGTAGAAAGCCAGGCGCTTTATAATCTATTGGAAAATGACGTCATCCCCTGCTTTTATGAACGGAAAAACGGAAATATCCCGGAGCGGTGGCTGAAAAAAATGAAATCCTCTATGAAAATGGCAATGCGGGATTTCTGTTCTCATAAAATGGTTAAAAAATACGAGAGACTTTTTTATCTTCCGGCCGCCGGACGACTGAATGAGCTCATTGCTGACGAGGCAAAGGAAGCCAAACATCTGAATGCCCTGCAGGGCCGGCTCTACACCCACTGGGGGACAATTCTCGTCAGCCGCCCGGTCAGAGACAATGAAGGGCCTTTTCGTGTAGGGGAGTCTTTCCACGTGACCACAGAGGTTTCTATGGGAGACCTTCTACCCGAAGAAATAGAAGTAGAACTTTATTACGGAAACCTGAAAAGTACGAATACACTGGAAGCCGGTCATCTGAAAAAAATGACGGTTGAAAAAGAACTCGGAGACGGACACTATACGTATGGCTGTTTTCTTTCCTGT
Organism: Desulfobacteraceae bacterium; assembly: GCA_030618925.1. Taxonomy (GTDB): domain Bacteria; phylum Desulfobacterota; class Desulfobacteria; order Desulfobacterales; family SURF-7; genus JAUXCK01. The sequence goes on along the minus strand of JAUXCK010000238.1, from coordinate 901 downwards.
GATGTTGCCGGCCGATACGGCTTCACGGCCCGTGTGACCCCCCACGGAGATGACATGATCAAAAATACGCCGGGATTTCTCACCTGGGCATAGTCAACTGCCACAGGAAAGGGCCGGTGCGCGTGGCCGGAAACAGGGTTTAAAAACATAATCAGCAGACCCAAATCCATGAAACCGGATTTGGGAAAAGGCAGGGTATGCCACGACCGTTAAAAAACCCCCGTGTGTTGATCGTCACACCGGAAGTCACCTACCTGCCCAAAGGCATGGGGAATATTGCCAATTACCTGACAGCCAAGGCCGGGGGTCTGGCCGATGTGTCAGCGGCATTGATCAGTGCACTCTTTGATCAGGGTGCTGATGTTCACATGGCGTTACCCGATTATCGAACCATATTTAATGACTGCGTTCCGCCCCTGGTAAAAAAAGGACGAAAATCGGTCACACAAAGAATGCCCAGTGACCGGATCCACCTCGCAGAAGACAGGGCGTTTTACTATCTTGACAGGGTGTATTCCAGTTATGACTGGGTAAACACTAAAATCGCCCTTGCATTTCAGCGGGAGGTCATGAACAACATCATCCCAAAAGTTCAGCCGGACCTCATCCACTGCAATGACTGGATGACAGGTCTGATCCCGGCAATGTCCCGCAAAATGGGCATTCCCTGTCTTTTTACCATCCACAATATTCATACGGTAAACATGCTGCTGTCTCATATCGAGGATATGGGCATCGATGCCGCCGAATTCTGGAAACAGCTCTATTATGAACATATGCCTGCAAGCTATGAAGCAACAAGGGACAGGGTTCAAGTGGACTTTCTTGCCTCCGGGGTGTTTGCCGCCCATTTTGTCAATACAGTAAGCCCGACCTTTTTAGAAGAAGTCGTCAGGGGGCG
>JAUXCK010000086.1 GCA_030618925.1 Desulfobacteraceae bacterium | reverse complement strand
GCTTGGCCTCCGACTTTTCATTTGATGCGCATATATCAGGTACGGTGAACGGCTCAGACACAGGCGATCTGACACTCATTGCCTATGCAGGTGAAATAATCTCCTCAGATATTAATGACCTTGATTTTGATTCAATCATTGGTTTTGAGACCCTGACAAAGGGGAATTCACCCGCTCCTTTCAGCATAGAGGTGATGCCATACGTGCCGGATGGCTTCGACCGGAAGGTTAACGAGATTCACGATCTTGAAAAAATCGATAATGTATACATCGCCGCCCTGCTGGATGTGAACCAGAATGGAACAATCGACTCCGGTGACAAGGTAGGGTATCTGGGTGGAGAAAACGATCTGCCGATTTTACTGAATGTTCGCACAGGGGAAAATAATCTGGATAAATTGCTTGAAGATACCGGAGAACAAGGGATCAGTCTGACGGCAACAACATCCGACCTGCCGAGCTTTGACAACTTCTCGTTGACCGGTCCGGTTAATGTTCCCTTCGGCTATCATAGTGATGTTCAGCCAATTTATATTGCTGTCATCAAAATGAATGCGTTTGATGAAGACCATCTGATTTCCTCGATTAAATGCTTTAACAGATTGCCCACAGGCGATAATCATTTTTATTTTGATCTTTCAGGCACCGGCCTGGTTCCTGGGGATGAAGTGATGGTGTACGCCTTTTGGGACAGGGATTACAAAGGCAGACTGCCCTTTCCCAACGAAGAAGATGCTGTTGGATATTGTCAGAATAAGCTGAATTATCATTTCTCCGTCAACCTGCAGGAGGGATCCAACATCATAGACCCGGAGCAGGGCTGGGAGCTAAACCTGAACAAGAAGATTTATAACCATAACGCTGCTATAGAATTCAGTCTGGATGACGGTCAACTTCCAGAAATCTTCGATTCCGACGGAGACGGCAATAAACTTGATCCCGGAGACCAGGTGATACTGCTCGCAGTGCACCAGGATGGTGTCTTTGAATACTGGTCAGACTTGTTTGAGCCTGACCTGAATTCCGAATTCACTCTCGGCATGCCGGACATGGATTATGTACTGGGTATGAAAACAGTCAGAATCGAAACAGATGCAGATTCAGACGGAAATTATACCCTGAATATATTGCCCATGATATTCGAAGGCATACCGGTTCAGGTGACGCCGCCTTTCAGGATTGAAGATGCGCCGTCTGTGACAATAGAGGGCGTATATCTACTTGCTATTCTTGACCATAATTTCAATGGAATACCCGATATGGGGGAATTTATCGGCTATTACTCAGAGCCATATCACCACACGATTATACCAAAAATGATTGTCGTCACGGATCACACCCGGCTGGATGATCCTGTAAGGTTTACAAATCATACAACTGTTGGATTATTTCACAGGCTTATCGTGAGGTTGTTACAGATTCTGGAAATGCTACTGGATCTGCAGCAAACACTGATTTTAACGGATGAATATTAAACCAAAAAAAGAGTTCGCACCATCGTTTTCAAGGAGCCATATTTAACGGATTTATCATTTTAACGGTCATGCGAATACTATCATTAAAGCGTACTTTGAGGGATTTATTTTAGATGCAGCACCAAAACCGCATTCATATGAATAACATGAGGGAGACGCAAAGCCACCCTGGGTTTTCTGCGAGTGACATCGCTTCCGTCCTCCCTCTGATTCGGGAACCGGTTACCATCATACAGGATGTTTCCACCGGACGGTTGGGTGTATGCCGGTCCGGTGAGGGAAGCCATCTTTTGAAGGATAGTTCTCAATTCCGTGTCATGGGATCCCTCCCGCCCCTTTATCCTGAATGGCTGGGAGACCGGTCTTTCCTGGAGGTTCACGGACTTCGTTTCCCATATGTGGCCGGCGCCATGTTTAGAGGCATTGCTTCCACAACCATGGTCATCGCCATGGCACGGGCAGGCATGATCGGTTTTTTCGGGGCTGCCGGTCTTTCGATCAATGCCCTTGAAAGAGCGCTTGATGAAATCCAGACAACTTTGGAAGGCACGGGATTGCCATGGGGGAGCAACCTGATCCATTCGCCCGGCGAACCTGATCTGGAAGAAGCGGTTGTTGATCTTTACCTGAAGCGGGATGTTCAGCGAATATCGGCGGCTGCCTTTATGACTCTGTCTCCGAACATTGTTCGATATTCAGCATCTGGTTTACAGGCAGATCCCTCCGGTCAGATACATAGAAAAAATCATGTCTTTGCAAAACTTTCCAGGCCTGAGGTGGCACACCACTTTATGACACCCCCCCCCAAAGACATACTTGACTTTCTTGTGTCTAAAAACAAAATCACCCGGATGGAGGCCGATCTTGCCGCCAGACTGCCGTTGGCGGAAGACATTACTGTAGAAGCCGATTCCGGGGGCCATACGGATAACCGTCCTCTCCCTGCCCTGTTTCCCACCATTCTGGGTCTTCGGAATGCGCTGATGGACCGATATGGATACGTTCGCCCGATCAGAGTGGGCGCTGCGGGCGGGATCGGGACGCCATCTGCAGCAGCTGCTGCATTTGCCATGGGGGCCGCTTATGTTTTAACCGGTTCCATTAATCAGTCCGCTGTTGAATCAGGTCTATCCCCAGAGGGTAAAAAAATGCTCTCCAAGGCAAATGTCGTGGATGTGACCATGGCCCCTGCGGCAGACATGTTCGAACTGGGGGTGAAGGTTCAGGTCCTGAAACAGGGCACGATGTTCTGCAGCCGGGCTGCACAATTGTGGGAACTCTATTCCAAATATGATTCATTAAAAGCAATTCCATCCGCAACAAGGGACAAGATAGAAAAAACCATTTTTCGGGCTTCATTAGACGACATCTGGTCTGAAACACACCGTTTTTTTTCTGAACGAAATCCAAAGGAAGTTGAAAAAGCCGAAAAGAACGAAAAATATCAAATGGCATTAATATTTCGCTGGTACCTTGGAAACAGTGCCCAGTGGGCCATGACAGGTGATCCAAACCGTCACCTTGATTATCAGATATGCTGCGGGCCTTCCATGGGTGCTTTTAATTCCTGGGTTGCCGGATCTTTTCTGGAAAAACCTGAAAACCGTTCAGTGACAAATATAGCCTTGAATATTTTAGAAGGGGCCGCCGTCATAACCAGAGCCCAGCAGCTTCGAAGTTATGGCGTACCAGTGCCTGAGTCTTCATTTATTTTTTTTCCAAGACCCCTGTCCTAAAGAAACAGCAATAGCGAGGAGATCGTGTTATGCCGAAACAAGCGAAACCAAAAACAGCATCTGCACCTAAAATAACCGCAGAAAAAAAGAAAAAATCCAGTGCCCGGAACCCCATTTACATCCCCTCCATTCCCATTGCGGTGGTCGGTGTCAGTGCCCTTTTCCCTGGATCAGCCGATGCCGGCGGATTTTGGTGCGATATCCTGGCCGGCCGAGACCACATAACAGAAACACCTCCGAATTACTGGTTAATCGACGACCATTATGACCCGAATCCGCTGGCTCCGGATAAGACATATGCAAAAAGAGGGGCCTTTCTTTCCCCTATTGACTTTGACCCCATGGAGTTCGGTGTTCCCCCCACGAACCTGGCTGCCACGGATACGGCACAACTATTGGCGCTTGTGGTGGCAAAACAGGTTCTGGAAGATGCGACCCAGGGACAGTTTAAAGAGATGGATCGCGATGGTGTCAGCGTCATTCTTGGTGTTGCCGCCGGTCTCGAACTCCTGGGTGAGATTGCCGGCCGCCTGCAGAAGCCGTTATGGATAAAAGCATTGCGGGAAGAAGGCTTCCCGGAAGATCAGGTTAACGGGATCTGCGAAAGAATCCTGAGCAATTTTGTTGAATGGAAAGAAAGCACCTTTCCAGGACTGCTTGGCAATGTGGTTGCCGGACGTATTGCGAATCACTTTGATCTGGGCGGCCTGAACTGTACTGCCGATGCTGCCTGTGCCAGCTCGTTTTCCGCAATGACAATGGCCCTTGATCAACTCTACACCGGGAAGTCGAACCTTGTCATTACCGGCGGTGTTGATGCCACCAATGGACCTTTTCTCTTTACATGCTTCAGCAAAACGCCTGCCCTTTCTCCAACAGGTGACTGTCGCTCGTTCTCCGAAGATGCAGATGGAATGATCCTGGGTGAAGGCATCGGGATGGTCGCCCTGAAGCGGCTTGCGGATGCGGAAAAAGATGGAGACCGTATTTACGCTGTGATAAAAGGGATGGGCGCCTCATCCGATGGCAACGGCACCAGTGTATATGCGCCGCTCGCAGAGGGCCAGGCAAAAGCGCTCAGGCGATGTTATGAGACCGCCGGATATTCCCCGGATACAGTGGAACTGGTGGAAGCGCATGGGACCGGTGTCAGGCTTGGCGACGAAGTTGAATTTAACAGTCTGAATATGGTTTTCAGCGAATCCGACCGTAAAGACCGTCAGTGGTGCGCTCTCGGATCCGTAAAATCACAGATCGGTCATACAAAAAGTGCCGCAGCCATTGCAGGCCTCATTAAGGCAGTGATGGCCCTGCATCATAAAACCCTGCCCCCCACAATTAAGGTGAAACAACCCGATCCCAAATTTAAAATTGACGCGAGTCCGTTTTATCTTAACACACAACCCCGTCCCTGGATCAGAGATGATGCTTATCCCCGACGGGCATCTGTCAGTTCCTTTGGATTTGGCGGCACCAATTTCCACACGACAATGGAGGAGTACACCGGTCCCGGCAAAACCGCCTATCGTCGTCGAACTGCCCCGAGTGAACTGGTTTTGTTGGCAGCTGAAAATGGAAAAGCCCTTGCTGACCTTTGTTCTAAAACAGGCGAAAACCTGAATTCAGAGGGTGTTCTCTCCTATCTGGCCAGAACCAGCCAGGAAAATTTTAATCAAAAGGCCCCCTATCGGCTGTCTATTGTTGCAGAAAATGAAAAAGATCTTGAAAAGAAACTGATCCAGGCTTCAGAAAAAATATCTAAAAATCCGGACAACGCTTTTTCTTTCCCCAACGGGATCTATTATCAACCCAAAGGGGCTGAAGCCGGTTCCATTGCCTTCCTGTTTCCCGGGCAGGGAAGCCAATATGTCGGCATGGGGGCTGACCTGGCCATGTTTCATGACAACGCCCAGAAAATATGGGACATGACCGCCGCGATTCCCATGGATGAGAATGATAAGCTTCACGAAATCGTCTTTCCCAGGCCTGTTTTCTCTGATGACGACCGAAAAAAACAGACTCAGCAACTGACGCAAACACAATGGGCGCAACCCGCTATATGCACCACCAGTCTTTCAATGATCTCACTTTTAGAGCCCCTCGGTATTAAACCCGACTATGTGGGCGGACACAGCCTGGGGGAAGTAACAGCGCTTTATAAAGCGGGTGTGCTGGAAGCTGCAGATTTTATCAAAATTGCCAGGAAACGGGGTGAATTGATGGCTGAAGTCAGTTCCACACCCGGTGCCATGACAGCGGTTGCCCAACCGGGCGACAAAATTCAAGCCTTGCTGGACCAGTGGAAAAGCAATGTCATTATCGCCAATCATAACAGCCCGAGACAGGTTGTTCTATCTGGAGCGGTCAAAGACATCGAAGATGTGGAGAAACGTCTTTCAGACGAAGGCATCAAACCCCATCGCCTCCAGGTGTCGACCGCTTTTCACTCCGATTTGATGACGGGTTCCTGTGATCCTTTTAAAAAATTCTTGAAAGGCATAAAGCTTAAAAAACCAGGTATCCCTGTCTTTTCAAATGCCAAAGCCACGCCGTATCCAAAAGATGTCAAAAAACTTCGGGCACTTTTAGTCCAGCAAATAAATCATCCGGTGCGCTTTGTTGAGCAGATTGAAGATATGTATGCGCATGGCGTCCGAACGTTTATTGAAGTGGGGCCTGGATGTGTTCTGACAAAACTTGTTCAGCAGTGTCTTGAAGATCGACCTTATCTTGCAGTCAGCATGGACAGGAAGGGGGCTCACGGGATTACCAGTCTATGGAATGCCCTGGGACAGCTTGCGGTCAATGGTGTGGAAATAGACTTTTCCTCCCTCTGGGAGGCATTTGCCCCGGTAAAGGACCCGCGGGAAAAGAAAAAACCTTTGCTGACCGTTCAGATCGCAGGAAATAATTATGGCCGGCCTTATCCGCCGAAAGGAGGCGCTGAAGCGTTGCCAAAGCCGAATCCGCCAAAAACAAAATCTATCGATTCACTTCCCGCACCCCTGGAGGTCCATTCGAGCGTTCAGGGAAAAAATGCCATTCATGCTGCAGTAGCGAAAAAACAAATCAAACCCTTTCCAGGGGAAAATGCACTCCCTCAAACCAGGCCGGCACCGACAGCCCACACATCCCGTACTTTTCACCAGAAGACCTCGAAGGCCGATATGCGGACAATAAAAACCGGTAACATGAACAGTTCATGGATTTCGGCATACCAGGAAATCCAAAAACAGACCGCGGAAGCCTATTCGGCGTTCCAAAGCACCATGGCCGACACACACATGGCTTTTCTGAAAAACGCGGGACAAGCAAATCTTATGCTTGGTGCCATGCTCACCGACCCGGCTTCTGCACCTGTTGAAACGACCCTGACTCAGACGCCATCATTTTCGGATCAGTTTGCGTCAAAACAGGTTCCCGGAATTTCGGAACCTGCTCCACCTGTGCCTTTCCCGGCACATGAAAAGAGCCTGCCCGAATATAAACCCGTCCATGTAGAGACAATTCCAGAGCCGGCTACCCAAATTCACCATGCAGTACCTAAACCCTTAGCGGCCGCGCCGGCACCTTTGACGGCGCCTGCAGAAGCCCAGGCAGCGTCTATCCCTGCAGACATTGACTTTAAGGAGATGCTGCTGGATGTGGTGGCTGAAAAAACAGGCTACCCAAAAGAAATCCTCACCATTGACATGGGACTTGAATCAGATCTGGGCATTGACTCCATCAAGCGGGTTGAAATATTCTCCGCCGTCAAGGATGAAAACCCCTGGCTGCCGGAAGTGGATCCAAGTGAAATGGGGAATATCCAGACATTAGGGGATGTGATTGACTTTATAGAACAAAACGCTCCTGTCGCAAACCAACCCGCCGGAGCACCCGGGGAAACAACGACTGATGACGGATCGGGAATTCAGAAAAAGAGTGCCGCTAAAAATACGGGCATCGGACGGTATGTTCTAAAACAGATTCCTGCCCCCCACACCGGATTTACTATGACAGGCCTGACCACAGGGGGCACTGTTATCATTACCAAAGACGATGCCGGTATTGCCGAAGCCCTGGCTCATAAACTGAAAGAACGCGGGCTGGACGCGCTGGTCAGTGAGGATATCCCTGAAGATACGAATGTCCTTATCTTTCTCGGCGGCCTCTGCGAATGCCATGATGAGGATTCAGCCATCGCCATTAACAAAGAAGCATTTCTTGCCGCCAAAAAGGTGGCAGATCGGTTTTCAAACCACGGCGGAATCTTTGTTATAGTTCAGGACACGGGCGGTGATTTTGGCCTTTCCGGCAACTGCGGTGTGCGCGCCTTTCTCGGTGGTCTGCCCGGTCTTATTAAAACAGCTGCCCATGAATGGCCGAATGCCTCGGTGAAATCAATCGACATAGAAAAGGGAAATCGGTCTGCAGATGAACTGGCTGAATCTCTGACAGATGAACTTTTCAAAGGGGGAGCGGAAAAAGAGGTTGGACTGAACGCAGATGGATCGAGGCATCGCCTGGAAAGTGTTCCAGCCCTGCCCAATCCTGCCAATCCTGCTGACAATAGAGTTGATGAAAATTCAGTCATCATTGCCTCGGGCGGCGGCAGAGGTGTCACAGCAACCACGCTGATCGAACTGGCCCTTCAGGCCAAACCTCGCATCGTGCTGCTGGGCAGGACACCCTTATTGGAAGAACCCGGGTATTGTCGAGACGCCCTTGATGATGCGGCGTTAAAACGGGCTCTTCTGGAAAATGCCAAAACAGAAGGGCAGACCATTCGTCCTGCTGAACTCGGCGCCCAGGCACGAAAAATAATGGCTGTAAGGGAAATCCAGGCCACACTGCGAAGCCTTGCCGACGCCGGGTCAGATGCCCGGTACCTTACATGTGATGTGCAGGACTCAGACGCCCTCAACGCAGCCCTTGAATTAGTCCGCCGGGACTGGGGACCGATAACCGGAATTGTCCACGGCGCAGGTGTCCTGAATGACAGACTCATTGCCGAAAAAACAGAGGATCAATTCAATCTCGTGTTTAACACAAAGGTTGATGGGTTGAGATCACTCCTTTCAGCCACAAAAGAAGATCCAATAAACATGATTTGCCTTTTCTCCTCTGTTGCAGCCCGTTTTGGAAATCTGGGACAATGTGATTATGCCATGGGCAATGAAATTCTCAACAAGGTCGCAAATTTTGAGGCGTCCCGGAGAGATGGAAAATGTATAGTGAAATCAATAAACTGGGGTCCATGGGACGGTGGGATGGTGTCACCGCTGCTTAAAGACCATTTCACCAAAATAGGCATCCCGTTAATCCCGCTTTCCGAAGGCGCATGCCGGCTGGTGGAAGAAATCCAGGAAGGGTCTCAACAGGCGGTTGAAGTGATCATCGGGCCGACCCCGCCGCCACAAGGTGGATTCTCCGGTACTGCTGAACATCAGACCTGCAACCTCAGCCTGATTGTGAATGATTCAGATTATCCGTTTATTGACAGCCATCGAATCAAAGACGTGCCTGTGGTGCCTGTGGCCATGGTTCTGGAGTGGTTTTCAAGAGCGGCCCAGTCCTGTCGTCCGGATCTGGATTTTGCCATGTGTAAAAACCTGCAGGTTCTAAAGGGGATTCGACTGAATGATTTCACCACTACCGGTGATCTTTTTAAATTCTTCTGCAAACAAACATCCAATGGAAACGGGTCAACAATTGACTTTCAAATCCCGGGCACAAATGG
>JAUXCK010000337.1 GCA_030618925.1 Desulfobacteraceae bacterium | reverse complement strand
TTCTTTACCGAGAACTGCTGACATAGTACAGCATGACAGACAAGCAGGCCGCCCTGAAGGCCCGCTATGGTGACCCTGATTTTTGACAGGTACTTTACCCGTATCAATTTGGGTTGACACCCAGGGTTAAATGAAATAGTGATGAGACCTATTTTGATGCGACATATTGTTAAAACCATGCGGCGAATGGGTTTTGTTGTTAATTGTCTTTAAGCGGGAGAGGAGAAAAAATGAAAATCAGAGAAAAAATCGCATTTGCTCTTTATATGATTAATTCCATTTTATGTCTCGCCTTTGGTTTTAAATATTTGTTCTGCAATACTATCATGCCGTATCATGAAGTCGCGATCGGCAAGAAATGGGCAGAACTTGAACCGGGTTTACAGGTCATGCTGAATGGATTCGTAAAGATAACAGCGTCTGCCTTTTTTTTAGCTGGAATTGCTGTATTCGTTCTTTTGATAATTCCATATCGGAGGGGTGAGCGTTGGGCCAAATGGTTTATTCCGGCTTTAGCGTCAGTATATCTTTGTTTTGGTTTATATGTTTCGATAAATGTTGCCCTAAATACGCAAGCTTCAACTCCATGGCCTGCATCAGTTGCCGCAATGGCGGTCACTCTTATTGCATTTTTCTTGTCCGGACCATTTTCAAATGCTAAGGAAAAATAGAACCAGAACCGGTTCACCCCTTACTCTTTGCCGGCTTTTATTTCGTGCGTACAAGCTGCAGCAGTTCGCAAAGATCTTCCACCCGCTAAATTGGCAGATAATCATTTTTAAGACGCATCCAACGTAAAACGAATTTTACATAAGCTTCTGCTCTGCCCAGACCGCCAGCTTCTCCCGGAAAATTTTTGAATTGTGCCGGACATCCACAGGGAAGGATTTGTGAAAAAGGAGGGTCGCAATGTCCTTTGTGACCGGGTTGTTCCGGGCGAGGCTCAGTAGTTCTTTTCTGATGGCTTTTTTCCGTAGCCGGCTGTTTTTTTCAAGCTCGATACAGATAACCGGTGTTTGCGCCCTGGCCGGACCCGTGCCGACAAGAGCACTCCTGAAGACACTGGGATGCGTGTTGAATATGGCTTCGCAGGGGATGGTGTAAAGCGTTTCCTTTGTTGTCGTAATGCGATGACTTTTCCTGCCGCAATACCAGACGCGGTTTTTTTTGTCCATCCAGCCAAGGTCGCCCATTCTGTGCCAGATCTCATTTCCGTCTTTTATTTTATGAAGCGCATTCTGCCCGGGTCGATTAAAATAGGATTTCGATACCAAACCCCCTTTTACCGTAATCTCACCCATCTCCATGGGCGGGACCACCAGATCTTCAGACCAGCTGGCAATCTGGTCATCGGTAATTCTGATGAGTCTGATCTGGGTGTCATTGATGGGCCGGCCGATGCAGTTGCCGCCTCCCTTTTCACTCAATTGCATGGTGTCGGAAAGAATCTCCTTGCTGCCAATGGAAATAATCGGGACGGCTTCGGTTGCACCGTAAGGGGTATGAATTTCAGCGTCCCGGGTCAACAGGGATGTAAATTGTTCAACATTTGCCGGTGCCACCGGTGCGCCGGCGGATACGACCCGCTTCAGGGAAGGAAGTGTTATGTTATTTTCTTTTCCAAAGCGCCCGACCCGGTTCAGGAGGGCCGGGGAGGCGAACATGTTGGTGACCCCTTGGTTGACGATGGCTTCAATGATTTTTTTCGGATCCACAAAGGCCGGTTTGGTTGGATCCATGTCCGGAATGACGGCTGTCATGCCGAGGGCAGGGTCAAAGAGGGCAAACAAAGGAAAGGTGGGGAGATCGATTTCATCAGGCCCGATATTAAAGTGGGATTTGATTTGTCTGATCTGGGCATCGAAATTGCCATGAGTATAGACCGCTCCTTTGGCAGGACCCGTGCTGCCGGAGGTGAAAAGAATGGCTGCCATTTCTTCTCTCCGGGTTTTAACGGGTGGGTGCGGCGTCCAGGGCACTTTTCGAATGTGTTTCATGGTCAGCCCACCCCAGAAATACCGATGGCCCACAGTAATGAATGTTTTAACGGATTTAAAGGATTTAGGGTAAATGGTGCGAAGCACATGTGCCAGGGGAATACCGATAAACGCATCCGGCATGCTTTCTGTCAAGCAGGTGAGCATGCGTTTTATTCCCATCCCTGGATCCACAACCACAGGTACGGCACCGACCTTAAAAAGGGCAAAGGTTAAGGTAAAAAAATCAAGTCCCGGCGTTACCATCAAAATGGTTTTTGTGCCGCGGGTGATTCCGGCATTTTCAAGCCCCGCAGCCAGGCAATCAGACTCCTGGTCCAGCTGCCGGAAGGTGAGATGGACATAAGCGACCCGGTTGAGTCCATCACGCCCGGCCGGGCAGACAACAGCCCGTTTGTATGGCTGGATCCTGGCCATCTCTGTGAGAAAAGACGATATATTGACCACATCGTCTCCGGAAGGTTTATGGGATGTGCTCATAATGGTTATGTCCTGATGTGATGATCAGATTTGTCAGGGCGTGCCTCATTTTTCACCAACAGGGTGCTTTTCAAGAAACGTTTTTACCAATGGGACTATCTTTTCCGGAACGTCTTCAAGCAGATAGTGTCCGGCATCAGAAAATCGATGGATTTCTGCATCGGGAAATCGGCGCTGCCATTCCTCGAGATAGGGCATAGTGAAAACAAAATCGTGCTCGCCCCAGCAAACCAGTTGCGGTATTCCGGAAAGGGAATGCAGGTTCTGCTGAACCGATTCCACCAGCTGGTAGCTGGGATCTTTTGGTTTTAGCGGTATGTCCTGGACAAATTTGAGGGTTGCCATTCGGTTATTCCAGCTGTTGTAAGGGGCGGTGAGGCCTGATTTGACCGCCCTGTCCAGCTTTTTATATGCTGCCATATACAGGGCTGCAACAGAAAAGAGATTAAACCCCAGAACAGCCAGTGTTGCAAAAGGGGCGATATGCCGGATCAGCCACAGTCTGAGGGGAATTCTTTTTCCAGAAGGGGTGAAAAAACCGGCGGTATTTGTAACGATCATGCGGGCAATTCTATCCGGGTATTTTAATGCATATACCAGGCCGATCATTCCCCCCCAGTCATGCAGTATCAGGGTGATGTTTTCAGAGAGGTTAAGGTGATCTAACAGGGCTTCCAGATCATCAACCCGGCTTTTTAGCACATAGTCGTATTTTTTTGGGCTTGGCTTGTCTGAGAGGCCGCAGCCTATATGGTCCGGCGCAATGGTTCGATATTCCGGAGAAAGCGCTGTAACAAGACGGCGATAGTAAAAGGACCAGGTGGGGTTTCCGTGAAGCATGATGATGGGATCCCCGTCCCCCTCATCAAGATAATGATAATTCAGGCCGTTTAAATTCAGATAGTGGGATTGAAACGGATATAAATGCCTGAATGGCGCAGTATCGATTTTTGTTTTGATGTTTACCATAAAAAGCTCATGACATGCAGTTTGCAGCCCAATTGTCGCATGCCAAACGCCCTCAAATGATGAGGCGCAAGGATGGCGGCGGGAAGGCCCTCTCCCTGCCGGATAATCGAGGTCGCGTTAAGGGGGGGCAACAATTGACTTGCCCACATCTATATCCGACGGCTCGCCTTAAAGCAAGAAACAAAGAAACCCCATCCAGACACAACCCATTTCTGAATCTTGCACAATACGTCTTGAAGTGATATGGAAATTTGTTGCTCACCTTTGCATGCCACGCGAAAGTGACGCTCATTTTACGAGAGGGGCAAGTGTTGAACGCGACCCTTTAAATATCAAGAACGGATAGAAAGGATTCAGGCAAACAAAAGGAGACAACCATGAATGATCCTATTTTTAAACCCATTAAAATCAATGATCTTGAGGAAGTCGGAGGCC
>JAUXCK010000223.1 GCA_030618925.1 Desulfobacteraceae bacterium | reverse complement strand
TACATGTCCGGCGGGGAGCAGCAGATGCTGTCCATAGGAAACGCCCTCATGACCAAACCCAAGACCCTTCTTCTTGATGAACCGTCCCTTGGCCTTGCGCCTATCTTGGTTAGGGAGATGTTCAAGGTCATCAAAAAAATCAACCAAGAGGACAGAATTTCCATTTTTCTTATTGAACAAAACGCAGCAGCTGCCTTGAATGTGGCCCAGAAGGGGTATGTCATGGAAACCGGCAGGGTGGTTTTGGAAGGGACCCGGGAAGAACTTGAGAACAACGAGGATATCAAGGAGTTCTACCTGGGGGCGGGTGGAAAGGGAGGGCGGAAAGACTACCGCCAGTCCAAAAGATACAAACGGAGAAAAAGGTGGCTTGGATGACGGAAACCTCTATTCTCAGAGTGGAAAGTGTCTCTCTCAGCTTTGGCGGCATTCAGGCCCTCAACAGGGTCGACCTGGAAGTTTTGCCGGGCGAGATACTGGCCATCATCGGCCCTAACGGTGCGGGAAAGACCAGTCTCCTCAACTGCATCAATGGGCTTTACCGGCCCGACTCGGGTCATATTTTTTTTGAAAACCTGGATATCACACCGCTCAAGGCGCATAAGCGGGCCCGCCTGCGCATGGGACGTACTTTCCAGCATACCGAACTTTTTGCAGGAATGACAGTGCTGGACAATATCAAGTCAGGCCGCACCATGGACATTCAGGCCAATTTTTTCGGGGCATTTTTTCACGTGGGAAAAGCCGTACGTGAGGAGATGAAGCACCGCCGCGAGCTGGAAGAAACCGTGATCGACTTCCTCGATCTCAATCATGTTCGTGAGCAGCCCGTGGCCATGCTGCCTCACGGGCTCCAGAAACGGGTTGACCTGGCCAGGGCCCTGGCACTCAACCCCAAAGTACTGCTGCTGGATGAGCCCATGGCCGGCATGAACATTGAAGAAAAAGAGGATATGGCCAGCTTTTTCCTGGACATACACCGGGATCTCGGTGCAACCCTCATTTGGATTGAGCATGACCTTTCCACGGTCATGAATCTTTCAGACCGGATATGTGTTTTAAATTTTGGAGAGAAGATCGCCCTGGGCACGCCTGATGAAGTGCGGCAGGAACCGGATGTGATTGAAGCCTACCTGGGACAAGAGGAAGCCGGATGAGTCGAACGCTTATATCAGCCATAGGGGAACATGCCAGAAAACGGCCCAACAGCCTCGCGCTTCGGCAGAAGCGTTACGGCATATGGGAACCCATGACTTGGAGCGAATTTTATAAAAACATCCGGGCGTTTGCACTGGGGCTGACAGATATGGGGCTTGCACCCGACGACAAGGTTCTGATAATAGGCGACAACTGCATCGAGTGGGTGATGGCCGAATTTGGGGTTATCGGCGCGCGCGGGGTCTGCGTTGGGGCCTACCAGGACATGCTCCCCGACGAGGTGGCCTATATCACCACCGCCAGCGAAGCCCGTTTTGTGGGTGCTGGTGACCAGGAACAGGTGGATAAATTCATTAGCATCTGGAGTACCATTTCTCAAAAGGTGGAGAAGGTCTTTGTGTGGGACACGCGCGGTATGAGCGACTACCTGGACAAGTACCCTTTCCTGGTGACGTTTAAAGATATTATCGCCCGGGGCAGAGAAGTCCTTAAAAAAGACAAGGCGATTTTCGAGCGGGAGTATGTGGAAAAGGCTGACCCGGATGAGCCTGCCGTGATGCTGCCCACGTCCGGCACCACGGGATTGCCGAAGCTTGCCATTGTCACCCACAACAATTTCCTTTTTATAGGTGCTGCCTGGGAAAAAGTGTACCCCAGTCTGCCCACTGATGAAGTTTATTCATTTCTGCCCATTCCCTGGATTGGCGAACAATTCAATATCATGCGGTTTGCCGATATCGGTTTCCGGTACAATTTTCCAGAATCAAGCGATCCCATGGCTGTTCGCAGGGATATGAATCAACTTCAGAGCACCTTTCTCGGTATGTCGGCCAGGATGTGGGAAGATATCTGTTCCAACATCATGGCCCGCATGGAGGACGCCCCCTTTCTCAAGAAAAAGGCCTATGACCTGGCCCTTGCCCTTGGTATGGAAAAATCAGAGCTGATGCTGGAAGGCAAATCCAGCAAACTCACATTTTTTAAAGAGATCCTCTACCGGTTTCTGTTTTTTACCACCATCCGGGGCATCCGGCAGCGCATGGGGCTGGCCCGGGTCCGCATCGCCTTTACCGGCGGCGCAGCCATGGGCCGGGAAGTCTTCACATTTTTTACAGCCCTCGGGATCAATCTGATCCAGGGGTACGGCATGACCGAATGCTGCTGCTTCTGTACAGTACACCGCCCAAACGACATCCGGCCCGAAACCGTAGGCCTTCCCTTACCCGGCGTGGATATTCGAATTGACGACGACGGAATGATATGGACCCGCGGGAAGGGGAATATGAAAGAGTATTTTAAAAACCCCAAAGAAACCGAGGACACTCTCGTTGACGGCTGGCTCAAGACGGGCGATGCAGGATACTGGGACGAGGCAGGCCACTTGGTGGTCCTGGATCGGCAGAAAGACCTCATGTTCCTCAACGACGGCACCCGGTTCGCACCGCAGGATCTCGAAAACCGGCTCAAGTTCAGTCCTTTTATCCGGGACGCGGTGGTCATGGGTGACAAAAAAGATTTTATCGTTATCCTGATCAGCATTGACATGGAGAACACCGGCAACTGGGCCCGGAACCGGAATATTGCCTACACCACTTTCACGGATCTGGCTCAGAACCTTAAAATATACGAACTGATCCGCACGGAAGTGGAAAAAGTCAACAGCCGGCTTCCAGAGCATATGAAACTGGTCCGCTTCGCCTTGCTGCCCAAGGAGCTTCATCCTGACGATGAAGAACTGACCCGCACGCGAAAGGTCAAGCGGCCGGTCATCAACAAACGTTATGGTGAGCTCATCGATGCCCTTTTTACAGAATCAGCGGTTTTTGATCTCAATATTGAAATCAGATATAATGACGGCCGTATCTCGAAGTTGGAAAACCAGGTGCGGTTGGAGGATATGAGAGTGTCATGAAAAGTATCGTCACCGACCTTTACAGCGCCTATTATGCCCCTTACATCAAAGAGAGCTATCGGGAAGACGAGGCGATTTTCAAGTCGCGGTTCCAAAGGACCTGGTTTGCCCTACTGGTTTTCGCCCTGGTGGCGCTGCCGCCTTTTATGGGAGGCTACCACACATTTTTTATGACCCAGGTCCTCATTGCCGTGATCGGCGCCCATGGGCTCAATATCCTTCTGGGGTATACGGGCCAGATTTCTTTGGGGCACGCCGCTTTCCTGGGGGTGGGGGGGTACACCTACTCATACCTGGCCATGGTGCTGCACTGGCCTTTCTGGCTGGCCATTCCAGCTTCCGGCCTGACCGCCGCGGGCCTGGGACTCTTTATCGGCATCCCTTCCCTGCGCATCAAGGGAATTTACCTGGGCGTTGCCACCATCGCTTTTCAGTTTATCGCTGACTACACCTATTTCCACTGGACCACGTTCTCAGGGGGCCCCCAGGGCAGGGCAGTGGAAGCACCGGCTTTCTTTGGTTATGCCATGACCTCCCCCCTTTCTTTCTACTACATCTGCCTCTTTATGGCGGTGGTCCTCCTATGGGGGGCCAAAAATCTCATGCGGTCAAAGTACGGCCGCTGCCTCATGGCGGTCAGGGACAACGACATTTCAGCGGAAGCCCTGGGGGTTCCGGTGTTCAAATACAAGATCCTGGCCTTTGTCATCAGCTCATTCTACGCCGGTGTGGCCGGCGCCCTTCTGGTGATCCATTTGAGAAACGTCTATCCCGCCTTTTTTCATCTCAACGTATCCATCGAATACCTGGCCATCATCATCGTGGGCGGGATGGGCACTGTCATGGGCACAATCTTTGGTGCCTTATTCATCGTTCTTGTCCCTGAAATCCTGAGCAATTTGATCAGTAGTCTCGCTCAATGGGCCCACAATCCGGATATCACCGTGCTCATGGCGCCCATGCGCCTCATCATCCACGGATTCCTGATCATTTTGTTCATCCTCATTGAACCGGCAGGCCTGGCAGGCATCTGGCGAAGAATCAGCAGCTACTGGAAAATCTGGCCCCTGCCCTATATTTGATCGCATTAATTCATGCCACCGATCATCCCCAAAATCAAACCGGACAGTTTATTTGTATATTGAAAACCTGGTCCTTTGGGCCCGGATTTTTATTGTTGCTGACACGCAGGTAATTTTCAGTCGACCTTGAATACCACTTGTGATATGATGCTTTCGCTCTGTGTGATTGAAAGAGCCAACTTTGTTAATCGTAAAAGGAGAATTCGAATAAACATGTTTACCCAGACCGTGTCATATCATCTGGCGTTTCTCGAGGGCCTGGCCTCATTTTTTACCCCATGCGTCTTGCCCCTTATCCCGGCATATTTTACTTTTATTACAGGCTTTTCCCTGGAAGACCTGACCGAAAATCTTGATTCAAAGATACGGGCAAAGGTGATTGTGTCCACCCTTGCCTATGTGTTAGGATTTTCATCTGTTTTTATTCTTATGGGCGCCTCGGCCTCCTATTTGGGCGGGTATATATTTCAATATAAGGACATTATTTTAAGGGTCGGCGGCGTCATTATTATTCTTTTTGGAATCCACCTCACAGGGATTTTTCGTATCCGGCAGCTGGATTTTGAAAAACGACTCCATTTCAAGAAGAAGCCCATGCGTTTTTTCGGAACATTTATTGTCGGCATGGCCTTTGCCGCCGGGTGGAGTCCCTGTATCGGCCCGTTGCTGGGATCGATTCTGGTGATTGCGAGCAGCCAGGAATCGGTTTCCCAGGGCATGCTGCTGCTGGCCATTTATTCCCTGGGACTGGCCCTGCCTTTTATCATCATTTCGGTGTTTATTAATTTTCTGCTGGTATTCATCAAAAAGACAACAAAATACCTTAAATATTTCAACCCCATTGCAGGGGGGCTTCTGATTATTGTGGGTCTGCTGCTGGTCACCCATAAATTGTTTGCGCTGAATATCTTTTAGAAAAGGTGGATGGATACCAGCGTTTTGAAAGTAAAATATTTTTTTGGGGCTTGATGTGTTGAATCGCTTTTCGAACAATAGTGCACCCATGGCCGGGAAACCAATGCGGACACGATTTCGGGTTTTATTTCTGGTTTTTTGCGGGGTGATGGTTTTTTGTTCTGAAGGTGCTGCTGCATCAAATAAAATTGACTGGTTTTCATATGACGACGGCCTGGCGGCTGCAAAAAAGGAGGGGAAAAAAATATTCCTCCACTTCCAGGCCGACTGGTGCAGCTATTGCCGCCACATGGCAAATCAAACGTTTAAAGACCCGTCTGTAATTGCCTATTTAAACGCAAATTATATTCCGATTACGGTCAATTCGGACAAGG
>JAUXCK010000268.1 GCA_030618925.1 Desulfobacteraceae bacterium | reverse complement strand
TACACTGTCCTCTAAACTCAAAATTATTCGTCAGGAGGGAACTCACACCTTGTAAACTCAAAATTATTCGTCAGGAGGAAACTCACACCTTGGATATTTAGTTTAGCCGGAATATGGATATGTGTCAAATACGAATAATACGCCTCTTCTCATTTCACTGAGGCGTGTCAATATCAGGGTTTCCATTCTTGACACCAAATGCCATATTGGGTATATATCATTGTCAACAAAAATCGCACCCCAATTGAATCAACGTCGAAGGCGCCCCGGATTCAGGTAAACCGGAACCGCGACGGATATTTTTAACTGAGAAGGACTTTCATTATGAGTGACGCACCAATCGTTTCCATTGTAAAATCAAATCTTCCCCTGGATCAAAGCACCATCACCACCATGGTCGGGGATGCCATCAATCTGATCGGCGGTATGGATCAATTTGTAAAAAAAGGACAAACGGTTGTTATCAAGCCGAATCTGTTTGCCCCCTATCCGCCCCCCATATCTGTAGACCGTAGAGTCATCGGCGCCCTTGTCTCACTCTGCGTCGCTGCAGGGGCAAAAAAAGTGACAGTGATTGAAGGTGTGAGTGTCGGAACATTAATGAAGCGCGTCAATATTGATGCCAGCAACAACAGGGACACCCTGATCAGAGGCATAAAAACAGTGGATATGATGCGACTTTTGGGCGTAAAGAGTGCTGTTGAGGACGCGGGCGGCGACATCTGTGGCATCGAGGATGTTGAAACCTGCAACCTCTCTGTTAATGGCGGAAAGGTCCTTCACTCCCTTGACTATCCAAAGATCATTCAGGACTCAGATGTCTTTATCAATCTCCCTGCGCTGAAAACCCACACCATGACCCTGGTGACTTTGGGAATAAAAAACCTGCAGGGAATTTTAACCGAGGCAGATCGATACTTTGGCCATCGGGATGACATAGACCAGCACCTGGTGGATATTTTAAAAGTGCGAAAGCCGGACCTGACACTGGTGGACGGGCTCATCGCCATGGAAGGAATGGGCGCCGGAGAAGGTGGCACGCCTTTGCCCATGGGGCTTGTCCTGGCAGGGGCGGATACTGTCGCTGTTGACTCAGTCTG
The DNA here is from genome assembly GCA_030618925.1 of Desulfobacteraceae bacterium. GTDB lineage: Bacteria > Desulfobacterota > Desulfobacteria > Desulfobacterales > SURF-7 > JAUXCK01. Next base: position 3,707 of record JAUXCK010000268.1, on the reverse strand, counting down.
CACGAGAGTGATGGGAATCGATAACCCCATGATCGTCAACACCACACGAATCGCCGCCCATGACGGCCTTGGCATCGCCGACCCGGGCCAAATAAAGGTAGCGGGTGAAAGTGTTGCGGCGGTCAGAAAAAAGTTTCAGCTCCCCCTGAACTATACTCAGCCTATCGATACGCTGGTGACCGGCGCATATCCCAATGTTGATGTCTATATCGGCGGGGCATGTTCTTCCTGCTGGCTTATGGCTGCCGGCGTTCTGATGAACATCTCAAAAATTCAGGAAGGTGCCAGCCTGATCGTCGGCAGGGATCCCAAGGTCCCTCCGGGCAAAGACTGGGATCTGAAAAATACATTTTTTCTGGGGGATTGTGCCCTGGGATGTGCGGGCGAAGTACAGGAAATCAGAAACAAAATAACGCTTAAAGGGTACGACACCTTCCTCTATGGATGCCTGCCCTATCAGCAAGCATCCCTCAAACTGGAAAAAATTCTGATGGCCAGGGGAATTATCACCAAAGAAGAATTGATTGAGAAAGCAAAATCAAGTCGTCAGAAACTGTTTGACTATTACAAAGAATTTGACCCCACATGGGCGCCAGAGCCTTAACAGATGATAATTATGTTTTTCTCATTATTTTGTTTAAAAAAAATAAAACTGCATCCCGGCCAGACGGAAATTGCGCTTGCAAGGGGAGTGGGATGCTTGAGTCAATCATTTATTGCCGGTTCATCCGGGTTAGGGGAGAGAAATGAATAAAGAATTTATTATGGGCATCGATAGTGGCACTCAAAGCGTTCGGGCCATTGTGTATGATATGCAGGGGAATGAACTGGCCGTTGAAAAAGCCCCCCATGAGCCCTACTTTTCACTGAACCCGGGATGGGCGGAGCAGAAGCCTGAGGATTACTGGAAAAAGTTCTGCACGGTGACAAACAAAGTGATGCAGAGCAAAAATTTTGATCCTGAAAAGCTTGCAGGGGTCGGAATTACATCTCAGCGCGGTAATGTCATACCGGTTGACAAACAAGGCACCCCGCTGCGCAATGCCATCATTTATCTTGACCAGCGGTATACCGAAGACCCACCGCCGGCGAGCAAAAAAATCAAACTCCTTTTCGGGCTCCTGGGCAAATCCAACGTCATCAAAATGGTCCAGAGAAATTCATATTTCACATGGATCTACCGTTATGAGCCGGAGGTATATAACAAGACCCACAAATTTTGTCTGATAACCAGCTGGTTTGTTAAAAAACTGACAGACAATTTCCATGACTCCGCATCCATGTTCGTCGGGTACTGGCCGCTTGAAGCCAAAAAATTCGACTGGTACAGCATCAATGGCGTGCTGGACGTATTCAACGTCAAAAGAGAACAACTTCCCAAACTTCACAAACCCAATGAGGTCCTGGGGCATGTGACCAGAGAAGCATCAAAGGAAACAGGGCTGCCCGAAGGCCTTCCGGTTGTGGTGGGTGCGGGCGACAAGCAGTCGGAGTCACTGGGTACAGGGGCCATAACGCCCAATATCGGCACTATATCCTTCGGCACTGCAGTCACAATGGAAGTGATGACTAAAAAATATATTGAAGACAGTAAACTCCGCTTTTTTACCTGGTGCTCTGCATTGCCCGATGCATGGGTGCTGGAAAGCTTTATTTACCGGGGATTCTGGATGGCCCGGTGGTTTACGGAGGAGATGGGCCAGCGGGAGGCGGCTGAAGCCAAACAGCGGAATATTGCCCCTGAGGCAGTACTGGATGAAGTCATCAGGGACATTCCTCCCGGATCCATGGGCCTGATGGTTCAACCCTACTGGACACCCCACCCATCCTTGAAATACTCAAAGGGATCTATTACCGGTTTTGCAAGCACGCATACCCGGGCCCACATTTACAGGGCCATCCTGGAAGGGCTTGGGTTTGAGCTGAGACGTCTTAGTGAACTGATTCAGAAAAGAACCAAAATCCCCCTGACTGAGATACGGGTGGGCGGCGGCGGTTCAAAGAGTGATGCTGCTGTTCAGATAGCGGCCGACATCTTCTCCCTGCCCACGAGCAGGATGCGGACCTATGAGACCTGCGCCCTTGGCGCTGCAATAGATGCTGCCGTCGGAGTCGGGATGTTCAACACCTTTGAAGAGGCGGTAAACGCCATGGTTGAAACCGGACAAAAGTTCTACCCGAATGAACAAAGCAGCCGAATATATAATGATCTCTTCAATGATGTATATCTGAAAACATACAATGCCCTGGCGCCACTTTATAAGCGCAGCACTGAAATCACGGGCTATTCAGAGAATTGAATCTGACTGGAGAGACAGTGGACCTTCATGACCTTTTGGGGAAAACGTTTGATTGCGAATGCGGGCGCAGGCATATTGTGCCCACCGAACATTTTATATTCGATTCTGATGCAATTGATCGCCTCTCCGACATGGCGGCAGGGTATGCTGAAAATCCCGATTATCTGATAATCGCCGATCAAAGGACGTATGAGGTTGCCGGCCGTCTCATCGAGGAAACGCTTGAAAAACGTGGCGGGGCCGTCAGGCATTTTATCGTTCCGGATCAAGAGGGAGAATCGCCGGTCACGGATGATGCCACAAGAGATATCATTTTGTCTCAAGCGCCTCGGGCCGCCCTCTACATCGCTGCAGGCAGCGGTGTCATCAATGATTTAACAAAATGGATCGCCCATGAACGGAAACAGTCATTTTTGACCTTTGCCACCGCTGCATCCATGAACGGATATGCATCAGCAAATGTCTCCGCTACCCTGAACGGTCTTAAAGTACTTTTTCATGCACAGGCCAGTAAAGGGGTCTTTGGGACGCCCGATATCATCGAAAATGCTCCCTTTGACCTGACGACCTCCGGCCTGGGAGATGTTGTTGCGAAATCGGTCAGCTCTGCCGACTGGAGACTTAACCAGTTTTTGTTTGATGAATACTACTGCCAGTTCTCTGTTGACCTTTTAAAGGACCTTGAACCCGTTTACCTGAACCATCCTGAAAAAATTCGGGAACGGGATCCAAAGGCCATACAGGCTCTCTTTTATGCGCTTTTCTATTCCAGTATCGCGATGACCATTACCGGGACATCGGCTCCCGCCTCAGGCGGTGAGCATCTCATCTCCCACACCATCGACATGGTTTCAGCCATCAACGGCCTCAAGCATGATTTACACGGCAGACAGGTCGGCATCGGCGCCATCCTGTCGGCAGCTCTTTACGAAAAAATATTAATGATTGAACGCCCTGAATTCGACACCCGCCCCCAGGCGATCGACAAACACTTCTGGGGGCCCCTTAGCCATGTTGTTGAGGGTGAATTCAAGAAAAAAATGCCCAAATTTGAGCTGGCGGCAAAAAAGTTGTCCATGCCCCGGAACTGGGATGATCTTCGCTCGATCCTGAAGCAAAGCCTGATATCGCCCAAAAAATTGAAAAACTGTCTTTCACAGTCCGGAGCAGCCCACCGAATCGCGGATATCCGCAGCAATGACAAACGCATTGATCCTGGATTCTTTTTACAAATTTTGAAAAACGCCCACCAGATGAGGGAAAGATTTACCGTGCTTGATCTGGCCATCATGCTGGGGATCATGCCTGAACAGGCTGAAACGATTATCTCCGAGTGGGTGACCGCCTGAACAAGGGAGCGTTATGGGAAAAAGATGTTGCCTATCAACTGTTATTTCGGTATACAAG
>JAUXCK010000225.1 GCA_030618925.1 Desulfobacteraceae bacterium | reverse complement strand
TCGGGCAGCGCCGCTCGCCGGCGCATCTCTTCCTCAATCCAGGCAGCCCCTTCCCACCGGCCCTTGCCGTCGCCGTAGACAGTGTTCACGTTAAACGGTCCGGAATCCGGGTCATACCAGCCCCGCTGCAACGCCGTGTCGATAAAATGGGCCGGAAACCGAAAGTTTTCATCGGGCTTGCTGGGAATCCAGGTGATATAACCGGGGCGCGATGCGCGGATACTTCCAGGTCCCAATCGTTCGGCCACCCAAAGGCCCTTTATATCGGGGGAACGGAAACCGGGAGACGTGCCGGTTTTTCACATACAGCAGCCATGTCCGGCCCTGATGAGCTCTATGAGGGCATTTTTCGTCAAAGCGGCGTGATTCGTGCAAAATCTATCATCGAACTGTTCGATTTCTGTTGGATTTTGGGCAGCCTCCCCCTTCCCAAAGGACCCGGGACAATTATTCAGAGCCATTCAGGCGGACCGGCTGCGACTGCTGCAGATGCCGCCGGACGGGTGGGATTAAACCTTCCTGTTCTGTCCGATGACACGGTGAGGAAGCTGACTCCTTTTGTTCCGCACACCGCTTCCATAAACAATCCCGTGGATCTTACCTATGCCAAGAATCACCTGGATTTTTTTGAAAATATCCCGAAGATTCTGATTGAGGATGAGGGGGCAGGCAGTTTACTGATCTATTTTCTCATGCCTGGGTCAATGACGACAAGATTCATGAAAGAAATGGGTGTACCGGAGGAACAGGCGATAGCGGACACCAACCAGTTGTTATCAAATCTGGCCGAGTCCATCATTAATTTGCAAAAGGCCCATGACAGGCCTGTTATCGGTTATACATTTCGGTCTCTGAAGGAGCAGCTGCCGAAAGCGCTCGTAAAAAGGGGTATCCCGGTTTTTAAGGGACCCGAGCGCGCTGTATCGGCAATAAGGGCACTTCTCAATTATAAGACCATTAAGAAACAATTTTCAACCAGAACTCACTGAAGCCGGTTTTAGGGATCAATTCTCCTGAAGGTATTTCGGTATTGGGCTATTAAATCCATATAAAACTGCTGACCGGTAATCAGTCCTTTTTTGTGACGCTCCGTCAAATTTCCGATTTCACGGGCCGGAGATCCGGCATAAATTTTCCCGGAAGGGATCTTCTGGTTTTTTTTAACCAGCGACTGTTCTGCAATGATGGTCCATTTGTCGATGAATGCACCATCACATATCATTGACATCATACCGATAAGAGAAAAATCATTGATTACAGCGTCATGGATCATGACCATGTGCCCGATGATTACCTTGTTTCCAATCTCGGCTTTTGACCCGACGTGAATCACGACATTGTCTTCAACAAGGGTGCCGTCACCGATGACGATTTTGCCAAAATCGCCTCTGATCACAGCACCAAATCCAATGTAGCAATGACGGCCAATCGTTACATTGCCGATGATGTCAGCGCTTGGTGCGATCCATGTTCCATCTCCAATAACGGGTTGCTGGTGATTAAACTCGTATAAGGGCATTTTTGGGGTGACCTCCTAATAGAAATGAGATTAAATTTAAAATTTGACAGAAAGTCATTTTTTGAATATAATAAGAAGATATTGAAGAACAACATCCCTTTATAAAATTCGTTTAGATCTAAACCCGCCTTTCCGCAGGCCGTGGTTTGCATTTTTCCGGTCAACATAATTTACGGAGGAAAAAATGAAAAATTTATCCGGTATTATGGTCTTCCTTTTCCTGTCTCTTGTTTTTCTTTTTGTGTGTTCCGCGGAAATTGCTCATTTTGATTCAGATGGCAAGCAGGTTTCAGCGGAAGAATATCAAAAAATAGCCCTGGGCTGGCAAGAGAACATGTCCGAAATATACAAGTCCCGGCAGGCGGAGGCACCCCCAAAAGACAATGACACAGACAGTCTTGAAGAAGGGGGCAGTCAGTTGGAAGACCCCATTGCCGTCAGACAAAAAAGGCTGGACCAGTGGAAAAAATACAGGGAAATTCATTCCAGCTAGTCGTTGAAAAATCCGTCAGGAGAATCGTCCTGAACGGTATACGTATTTATTAAAACAAGTGGGCATTAAAAAATTCCGGAATTTCCCTTTCAGCCGTTTTTCTGTCCGCCTGCCATGCCTGTGTGTGTTTCCCGTCCGGAACCGACCAGAATTGTTTGGGGTGCTTGGCTGCAGCAAACAGCGCTTTACCATGGCTGTGATCAACTTCCCCATCAGCTGTACCGTGAATGATAAACACCGGTCTGGGAGAAATAGTGCCGATCGCCTTAACAGGAGAGGGGTCGGTGGTGCTCAAATCGCCTCGCCATTCATAGAAAAAGCGTGTCACGGGTACCAGTGGAAAGAATGGCAGGCCAAAATCCCTTTTTGCTGCCTCCCTTATTATCGTATTGAAATCCGAGAACCCGGATTCAAAAACACCTGCCGCAATAAGGCTGTTTTCAGCCATGGCCATGATGCATGTGCTCGCACCCATGGAATATCCAAATACACCCGCCGATGTGACCCCCCTTTTACTGACAAGATAATCAATACCCGCGTGAATATCTTTGCGTTCATGATACCCCATGGTATTGAATGATAAATCACTTTCTCCGCAGTGCCGGAGATCAATCAGAAGCAGGTTAAACCCGTTCTGATGCAGGGACGGCACATAGCGCAGGGCCTCACGCCGTGTGGCCCCCCGGCCATGAACCATCAGGATGCCCGGCCTGTCCGGAAGCCCGGGAATAAACCAGCCGCTGATGGACAGGCCATCCTCCGTCCTGAACGCCACATCCTCGAAGGTCAGATTCAGCTCTGACGGGTCAGTGCAGTAAACATAGTGCCCCCTGGAACACACATGCGGCCCGGGATAGAGCAGTACCGATGAAAAATACCAGGCCGCACCGCAAAGGCCCAGGAAAAGCACAAAAATAATGCCGCCCATACCATATACGATTTTTTTCATTCTTTTCAATCCTCCCTGCCGGTTAAACCTGTCCAAAGCAGACAATTCGGTGTTAAAAATAAAGAGACGATATCACACTTCTCCAGGGCCATCACTCCGGGCGAGCCCGGCCAAGCCAGGGCGAGGTCCCTACATCAGTTTCTGGATCCACTTCTTAAACATAATATCCTGAATATGATATCTCTCATCTTTTGCGATGATATCTTTGCGAGAAAGTACCTCTAATCCTTTTTTTACCTGGGAAGGACTTTTCAGTTCTACTTTTTGAAGTGCTTCAGCATAAAAAACATTAACACCATCGTTTAATATTAACAGGTGCAGGGTTTTTCGCTGATTCAGGGTAAGTGAATTCCAAAGATTCGAAAACTCGTTATCCTGCCGCAGTAAAATTTTTGTTTCAATTATTTTTATTATTTCTGGCGTTAATTCATCTTCATCCCAGAGGTGGAAAAAATATCTTTGGATATACATTGGATGGTTTTCGCATCGGTTCACCACCTCATTTATAATATCGTCCGGGGGGACTGAGTCTTTATACTTGTGGTATAACCCCCTAATCCACTCAACATAATGATCTGTTTCTATTTTACCCAGGGGATAACTCTCCGCTTGTTTATAAAACGCTCTCCCGCTTGAATTAAACATTTGCTCTAAGATATGTCTCTGACTGCCCATAAATATATAACACACATTCTGATGCCCCTGGGTTATTTTCCTAAGCCTTTTTTCAAAACTGTTATCATTGTAGTTTGAGATTTCTTGAAATTCATCAAAAACAATAACCAATTTTTCCTTTTTTGAGTATTTTTTTATCACAGCCATCACCTCCCCCAGGGCCAAATCTTTATCTTCAGGCTCAAAAAGAGGTGATATTGAGGGTGCATTGGTAACGGGGTCAAATGAAAAACTGATTTTCACAGATCCGAATACGCCCTTTGCAAGATTGACAAGCTTTTCAACTTTAGATTCAAGTTGACTGAAACTTTTAAATACATTTGTAATAAACTTCTGTTCAGTCAGGGTTCCGTAGAGATCAATATACAATTTTCGAATGGAAGGTTCTCTTTCACCTAAAACCGAGAATACACGATGAATTAAGGATGTTTTTCCATATCTCCTGTGAGAATATAACAAAACATTTTGAGAGGCCATGCAATATTTCAGAAGTTCCGTCACTTCGGTTTCCCGGTTGCAGAAAGATTCACCTTCTACAATACCTGTATATTGAAATGGATTTTTCATTAAGCTTTCTCCTCAAAAGGTTTGGCGCAATGTCGATATTCTGCAATAATTTCCAAAAAACGTCTTGCTTCCGTAACCATGAGAGCGGGGTGGGGAGAGCGGGGCGGGCTTGTTTTTCTGTGTATCAATAAAGATAGCGCATTAGAGCGATCCTGTCGGCATTGTGATGTGTTAAATCCGCAGAAAAGAATAACCAATGCACTAATTAATATATTTTAAATATAATGTCAAGTATTTTTTAAAAATAAAATATAATATATTACGCGTTAGTAATTGCAAGTATAAAATATTTTTTTAAGTGTAGACTTTGAAATTTATGGACTGAACAATAACTCAACTGATAAACAAAATGAAATACTTGACAACTATCGGGAAATGTTTGATTCATAAAAGAAATTCGGATTATCACCTGTAAATTCTTTTATGATATCAGCACTCAATGTGTGAAAGGGCAATATGTTTAAAGAAAAAAAAATAATCGTTGTCATGCCGGCGTACAATGCCGCACAGACTCTCTTGAAGACCTATAAAGAAGTGATGGCCCAGGAAATGGTCGATCTGGTTATTGTTGTGGATGACTTCAGCAGGGATGAAACCGTATCCCTTGCACAGAAACTGCCTAAAACAAGAGTCTTTGCGCATGAGAAAAATCTAGGTTACGGCGGCAATCAAAAAACATGTTATCAACTGGCCCTGGAAGAAAATGGGGATATCATCATCATGGTCCACCCGGATTATCAGTACACACCAAAATTAATCCCTGCCATTGTCCCCATGATTGCCAATGGCCTTTACCATTGTGTCATCGGGTCGAGGATTTTGGGGGGGTATGCATTAAAGGGCGGGATGCCCATCTGGAAATATATCTCAAACAGATTTTTAACCCTGGCGGAGAACATTCTCCTGGGGGCAAAACTGTCCGAGTACCACACGGGCTATCGTGCCTTCTCCAGGGAACTCCTGGAACAGCTGCCGCTTCATTTGAATTCTGATAATTTTGTGTTTGATAATCAAATGCTGGCGCAGATCATATGGCTTGGTTACACAGTTGCAGAGGTCAGTTGTCCGACCCTGTATTTTCCCGAAGCATCATCCATCAATTTTTTCCGAAGCATTCAATACGGCTTGGGGTGTTTGCACACCGGCCTGGAGTTCAGACTGGCAAAAATGAAGGTCATAAATTCAGAGCGGTTTCCCTGAAAACCCGATCTCCGAAAAGCGAGAAATTT
>JAUXCK010000347.1 GCA_030618925.1 Desulfobacteraceae bacterium | reverse complement strand
GAGGTCATACGGGCGTATCTGGGCAGGGATCAGAGGGAGATCTGGGAAAAGTAAACTGGAAACCCCGGCGGGAAAAGGACAAACTATGGAATTCTGGGATGAAAAAAAAGAATGCATGCCACGGGATGAAATCGAGCAGATTCAGCTTGAACGGCTGCAGGCGACCTTGAATCGGGTTTACAAAAATGTCAGTCATTACAAAAAGATGTTCAGGGATGTCGATTTTCTGCCTGAGGATCTTCGCAGCCTGAAAGAGTTTAAAAAGCTTCCGTTCACAAGCCGCCAGGACCTTAAGGACAATTATCCATATGGCATGTTTGCAGTCCCTCTCCGGGAGGTTGTCCGGCTGCACGCGCCGGCCCTCACCCTTGATAAACCCATTGTGATGGGGTTTACTGCCAATGATTTGAAAACCTGGGCGGAATTGGTCGCCCGCAGTCTTACGGCCGTGGGCGTGCAGAAGGATGACGGCGTTCAGGTGTCCCTGGCATTGGGGAAAACAGCCGCCCCTTTCGGGATTCAGTTAGGGACTGAATTGATCGGGGCTTCGGTCATTCCCATGTCCGGCCGGAAACTGCCGAACCAGGTTAAAATAATGCGGGATTTCAGGTCTACGGTTCTGGTGGCCACACCGACATTTGCAATGGGTCTGGTCCAGACCATGGAATCTTTGGGCATCGAGGTCGTCGATCTTTCTTTAAAGTCCTGTATTCTCGGATGTGAGCCATGGTCTGAAGTCACACGAAAAGAGCTTGAGTCGCGTCTCAGCGTCACGGCCACAGACACATACGGATTGACCGACATTTTCAGCCTTGGCGTGGCCTGGGAATGCCGTGCAAAAAACGGGCTTCATATCTCGGAAGATTATTTTATCCCTGAAATTGTCGACTCCGTGACCCTTGAACCGCTTCCCCCGGGCATGGAGGGGGAACTGGTATTGACCACGATTTCAAAACAGGCATTTCCCCTGATCCGGTTCCGTACCGGCGATATAGCCAAAATTGATTATGGGGTGTGCACATGCGGCCGGACACATTGTCGCATTTCAAGGATTTTTAAGCGCTGTGACGGGGTCATCGTCATGCGCGGGACAAGCATTTCGCCGGAAGATATCGGGGAGATCCTCACCCGTGTGAGCGGGGCGACGCCAAAGTATCAGCTTGTGGTGGACCGGCAGGAAAATCAGGATCAGCTTATTGTCATGATCGAAATTTCCGACAAGACTTTTTTTGATGAGATGTCAAAACAAAGCCGCCTGATGGATGATTTCCATCACGCCATGTCTGATTTTTTGGGATGGGAGGTTAAAGTAAAGCTTGTCGAGCCCGGGTCCCTTGACCCTGATATCCGGGTCAAAGACAACCGGCGGTTTCAATAAAATGGAAGGTGATTTTCAAGGCGCGTCAGGAGTATTCAGGAGCGCGCTTCATGATAAAAGGGATTGATTTGAGGCGACATGTCGCCATAATAATAACGTTTAAAAAGGAGAGATCAAATGACAGCAAAACTAATTAAAGGCACTGAAATACGTGAACAGATTCTTGAAGAAATTGCATCTGAAGTATTGGAATTAAAGGAAAAACATGGTATCGTTCCAGGGCTTGTCACCATTCTTGTGGGTGAGAATCCAGCATCCATGTCGTATGTGACCCTGAAGATTAAAACCGCGACCCGGCTCGGGTTCAAGGAGATCCAGGACTCCCAGCCGGAAGATATTGCAGAGGAAGACCTGCTGAACCTGATTGATAAATACAACAATGATGACTCGATTGACGGCATTCTGGTGCAGCTGCCACTGCCCAAGCATATTGATGAGAAAAAAGTGCTGAATGCAATTGATCCGGATAAAGACGTGGATGGATTCCATCCTATAAACGTCGGACGGTTGATGATCGGCGGTGATGCCGTCAAGTTTGCCCCCTGCACGCCGGCCGGAATCCAGGAGATGATTATCCGGGCGGGTGTGGAAACAAGCGGTGCCGAGGTTGTTGTTGTGGGCCGTTCGAACATTGTCGGCAAACCCATCGCCAACATGATGTTCCAGAAAGCTGAAGGCGCGAACTCGACTGTTACGGTTGTTCACACAAGAACAAAGGACCTGGCCGCACATTGCAAGCGCGCGGATATCCTGATTGTTGCTGCCGGTGTGCCGGGCCTTGTAGAACCTGCGTGGATCAAACCCGGTGCCTGCGTCATCGATGTGGGTGTGAACAGGGTGGGTGAAAAGATCAGCGAAAAAACAGGAAAGAAGATCGCCATCCTCAGGGGCGATGTTGATTTCGATGCGGCCAAGGAAATTGCAGGATCCATTACGCCGGTCCCGGGCGGAGTTGGCCCCATGACCATCACCATGCTCATGAAAAACACCCTTAAATCAATGAAATTCAAGCTGGGAATAATCTAAACATCAGGTTCGAGAGAAGGGGGACAGCTTTTTGTCCCCCCCCGGCCCTTTCAGGCCCCCCGGATATTTTCAAGAAAGAAACCCTTGAAGCAGTGTATTATGATTGGCTTGATCGAGTTTAATTCAGGAGATTGGTTATAATGAGGTCAATTATGAGTATAGAGAAAAAGTTTAGCGCCGCAACAATAATAGTGCCTGTTTTAAATGAAACCTATTCTCTTGAAAAAACGATTGATATAATAAGGCGAACCTGTGATCAAAAGGATATTGAAGAATATCTTATTGTAGTATGTGAGCGCACGACTCCTGAGTCACTCGCGGTATGTCAAAAAATAAAGAATTCTCTGGGCAATAAATCTTCAATCCATCATCAGACGTTGCCCTTTATTGGCGGGGCGATGCGCGAGGCATTTGACCTTGCAAAAGGAAGTCATACAATAATGATGTCGTCTGATCTTGAAACAGACCCGGAAGTCATAAAAATTTTTATTGAAAAAGCAAAAGAGAACCCTGCTGCCATTATTACGGCCTCGAGATGGATCAAAGGCGGCAGTTTTGAAGGATATAGCAGCGTAAAGTTAATTGCCAATTATGTTTTTCAAAAACTCTTTTCTGTTTTATATTTCTGTAAACTGACTGACTTAACATATGGATTCAGAATTTTCCCTTCAAAACTTATTAAATCTATAAAATGGGAAGAGCTAAAACACCCTTTTTTCCTTGAAACCGCAATAAAGCCATTACGACTTGGAACAAAGATAATAGAAGTGCCTGCCATTTGGAAACCGCGAAGTGAGGGGGAATCTATTAATCCGTTTTTTGCAAATTTTGCCTATTTCAAAATAGCTTTTAAGGTAAGGTTTTATTCAAGAGGGCAAATATTGGGAGATATTAATGAAAAATAATAAAGTTGCTCTCGTTGTCACTTCAATTTCTGCCCCTAATAATGTCCTTATTTCACTGGCAAAAGGATGTATAAAAAATGATTTTAATTTTTGGGTTATTGGAGATAAAAAAAGCCCGACAGACTTTGAATTAAAAGGATGTAATTTTATTTCTTTGGAGCAGCAACTGGTTTCAGGATTTGAATACGCTAAATTGTGCCCTACGGGACATTATGCCAGAAAAAATATCGGATATTTATATGCGATTAAAAACAACGCCCCAATGATCATTGAGACAGATGATGATAATATGCCATATGCAGATTTTTGGGGGCCGAAGAAGCGATTCCATAAAGCAGCCTATATTGAAGGT
>JAUXCK010000149.1 GCA_030618925.1 Desulfobacteraceae bacterium | reverse complement strand
ACGTGGTCATGACTCTCCTGGCGGTTGCCTTGATTTCGTTTTTTGTGGGAGGTTTCCCTAAATGGGAGGTTTCTCTCATTTACCAAAACTGGGCAGCTCCGGCCGGCGGACCGGCTTTCTGGGTCCTTTTTGCCATATTCTTTCCTGCAGTAACCGGTTTTACGCAGGGCGTAAGCATGTCCGGCGATCTGAAAGATCCGGGAAAAAGCCTCCCATTAGGCACTTTTCTTTCAGTTGGGCTGTCGATTATCATTTACTTTGGTGCGGCTGTGATTTTTGCCGGAACCCTGTCAAACGAGAGCATGACTGGCGGCTACAAATCCATGTGGCATGTGGCCCGTTTCAGCGTCCTCATCGATGCCGGAGTTATTGCGGCCACATTATCATCCGCTATGGCGTCATTCCTGGGGGCGCCCCGTATCCTCCAGTCTCTTTCCGCGGACCGCATCTTCCCCTTTCTTTCGTATTTTGCCAAAGGCTATGGCCCGGTCAATAACCCCCGGCGGGCCGTTCTTTTGTCTTTGGTGATCGCCGTTGTTACTGTCGCTCTGGGAAACCTGAATGTCATAGCGCCTGTTGTATCCATGTTTTTCCTTGTCTCCTACGGTCTTCTCAATTATGCCACATTTTATGAAGCCAGATCATCAAGCCCTTCTTTCCGGCCAAGTTTTCGGTGGTTTGACTACCGGATCAGTCTTCTGGGATTTATGGCCTGCCTTGGCGTAATGCTGGCCATAGACATCACTGCCGGGGCCATTGCCATATCTGTTTTATTCGGGATTTACCAGTATCTTAAACGAACGGCAGGTCCTGCACGATGGGCGGACAGCCATCGGTCCCATTATTTGCATCAGGTCAGAGAAAACCTGCTATCAGCATATAAAGAACTTGAACATCCACGTGACTGGCGGCCGCAAATCCTTGCCATTTCCGATGACCCCGACAGACGCAAGGAGCTTTTGCGGTTTGCATCCTGGACTCAAGGGGGTAGCGGCCTGATTACAGGGGTCAGGATAATCGAGGGTGAAGGATTGAAAATGCTCAGGCTTCGAAAGGAATCAGAAGATGAAATGCGAACAGAAATCGCGGCACTCAATCTGCGGGCCTTCCCCCTGGTTCTATTGACGCCAAGTTTCGAAGTGGGACTCCATACTTTGATTCAGGCCTATGGGGTTGGGCCTATCCGGGCAAATACCATCTTCCTTCATTTCCAAGACGAGTTTTCTAAAGATATCCCGAGTTTTAGAAAAATAGTTAACATCCAGAATCTCCAAACCATTTTTCGCCTGAAATGTAATATCGTCATGTTGAATGCCACCGAAAAGGGTTGGGAGACTCTTGAGTCCCTATCCCCTGAAAAGCGTCGTATCGATGTGTGGTGGTGGAATGATGTGACGAGTCACTTGATGCTGTTGCTCGCATATTTAATGACGCGAGATGTAAAGTGGACCGAGGCCGTCATTCGTGTGATTGCTGTCTGCTATGATAAGAAATCGGAAAAAAACATAGAAGACCTTAAAAATACACTCGAGGAAATTCGCATTGTAGCAGAGCCTGAAGTTTTGGAAAACGCAACTGCCGAATCAATCACACAGTATTCTGAAGACGCCGCCATGGTATTTTTACCTTTTCAACTTAAGGACAGGCAGATTTCAGCCCCTTTTGATGCCAAGGTTGAAGACCTGCTTTCAAAATTACCCATATCCGCCATGTTCCTGGCTGCGGAAGATATAGACCTTGATGCGGAGCCTGAAGAAGGAAAGCCCCAAGAAATAGCCGCAGCACTGGATGCCCTTGAGGATGCGTTGGAACGGAGTTATGAGACGGAAAAAAATGCTGAAAAAGCAGCCAAGGCCGCGGCGGCGGCTGAAAAAAAATTGGCTGACATGATAGACGCCGCCGGCCCAGGTGTCAGCAGCGACATCATGGAACGGATTGAAAAAACGGCCAGGGCGGCGGATACGGCCAGGGAAAAAGCTGACATGAAAGCCAGAAAAGCTGCCATCGCCCAGGCCAAAGCGCAGCAAGTGGCCGAGGAAGCGGAATCGCTGGGTGTGGGCGTTAATGAGAAAACTGAAAAAGAGGATTAATCCCCAGGCGGATCACATCTAATTCATGCCCATCCTTGAATCCATTTTAGACACTTTACAGTTTTGCTGCTTTATGCTTTAGTATCCCCTGCAGTTGAGATCCTTTTTATCATAATTATGCAATGAATGACTCAAACACCCATAATTCGACGCCGGCACAGCTGACAGCCAGGAAAACCGCCGATGATACCCTGACCGTATTTCTGTCCGGCAAGTGGACCCTCGATCAGCCTCTGCCGGATATCATCGAGCTCAAAAAAGCCCTGACAGCTGACAACGCTGTTCGAACACTGTCCTTTGACACACAAACCTTGCAGGAATGGGACAGTGGTCTTCTTGTCTTTCTGATAAAGGCGAGGGACCTTGCGTCCAGCCGAAACCTCACCCAAAACCTCAACATTGATCTCAGCGGCCTGCCGGATGGGGCGAAACGGTTGTTTCAGCTCACCACCGCGGTGCCAAAACGGGAAGGCGCTGAAAAGTCAGACACCCGTGAACCTTTCCTGGCCAAAACAGGCGGTGCTGTGATCAACATTGCCGGCAGTTTTAAAGAGATGCTGGACTTCATCGGGGATGCAAGTATTGCGCTATTGAAGTTCATGACTGGCCGGGCAACCTATCGTTCTTCCGACCTGTTCCTCATTATTCAGGAGTGCGGTGTTGAAGCATTGGCCATTGTCACCCTGATCAGTGTATTGATCGGGCTGATTTTGGCATTTGTCGGCGCCATCCAACTGGCCATGTTCGGTGCCCAGGTTTATGTGGCTGACCTGGTGGCCATCGCCATGCTGCGTGAGATGGGCGCCATGATGACGGGCATTATCATGGCCGGCCGCACGGGTGCTGCATTTGCCGCACAGCTGGGAACCATGCAGGTCAATGAAGAAATCGATGCACTAAAAACCCTTGGCCTGCAGCCCATGGAGTTTCTGGTGCTGCCGCGAATGCTGGCCCTGATCCTGATGATGCCGCTGTTATGTATTTACTCGGACCTGATGGGGGTGCTGGGCGGCGCCGTGGTCGGCATCGGTGCGTTTGATATCACACCCGTGCAGTATTTCGAACAAACACGCGGCTCCGTGCACCTGAGCCATTTTCTGCTCGGTGTGGTGAAAAGTATTATTTTTGGTATTGTGATCGCCCTGGCCGGCTGCCAGCGGGGCATGAACTGCGGCCGAAGTGCCACCGCAGTGGGGTATGCGGCCACCTCGGCGGTGGTAACCGCCATTGTTATCATTATCGCCCTGGACGGGCTGTTTGCCGTTATAACGAATATACTTGGGGTTTAATTGGACTTCTCTATGGACCCAAAAACTGCACACATCACGGTCAGAAATCTGACCATGGCCTACGGCGACTTCGTGTTAATGGAGGACATCAGTTTTACCATTTTCCGTGGCGATATTTTTATCATTATGGGCGGCAGCGGGTGTGGAAAAAGCACCTTGCTCAAAATCCTGGTGGGATTAAAGTCTCCGGCCACTGGAAGTGTCACCATCGATGACCTCAACTTCTGGGAAGTGACACCCGGCGAACGCGGAAAAATCATGCGGCGCTTCGGTATATTATACCAGAGCGGTGCCCTGTGGAGTTCATTGACCCTGGCCGATAATATTGCACTCCCCCTGGAGCAGTATACGGATTTGAACAAAAAGCAGATAAGAGAAGTGGCCTCCTATAAACTTGCCCTGGTTGGCCTGACCGGTTTTGAGGACTATTACCCTTCTGAGATCAGCGGCGGCATGCGCAAAAGGGCAGGCCTGGCCAGAGCCATGGCCCTGGATCCAGACATTCTATTTTTCGATGAACCCTCGGCCGGTCTGGACCCGGTGAGCGCAAAACTCCTTGACGACCTGATACTGGAGCTGCGTGACAGTCTTGGCACAACACTGGTTGTGGTCACCCATGAGCTGCCCAGTATATTTGCCATCGGTACCAACTCGGTCTTTCTGGATGTTGAGACAAAAACAATGTCTGCCAGTGGTGATCCGAACGCCCTTTTAAAGGAGTGTAAGGATCCGAATGTGCGCAGCTTTTTAACACGTGGAAGAGAATAATGTAAAAGCAGGGGAAAACAATGAGCAAACAAGCCAATAAAACATTAATCGGCGGCTTCGTGGTGGGTGCAGTTGTCATTGCCCTGGCCGGAATTTTAATTTTCGGCGGCGGCCATTTTCTGACAAAAAAAGAGAAATATGTGCTATTTTTTGACGGCTCTGTGAAAGGTCTCACCATCGGCGCCCCTGCCCGGCTCAAAGGCATAAATATAGGACAGGTGGCCGACATGAAACTTCTGGTGGATCAGGATTCAATGAAATTTTACAATCAGGTTATTATCGAAGTCATTCCCGGGCAAATTTCAACCATCAACGAAAGCGATATGGAAGTAACCATACCAGAGATGGAAGACCACAAAGCTGTCCGGTTGCTCATCGACCACGGGTTGAGGGCCAAACTGGACATGACCAGTTTTGTCACCGGCCAGCTGTATGTGGCCTTTGACTTTTATCCGGATATCGAAGCACGCATCACCGGGTTTAAAACAAACTATATGGAACTGCCCACCATTCCATCTGATTTCGAAGCGCTGACAGAAAAACTGAAACAAATCCCCTTTTCCGACCTGGTGGAAAAAGCCCTCGTCGCTGTCGACGGCATCAATGAGCTGGTGCACGCGCCTGAGATTAAAGAGATCCTTGCCAATTTGAATCAGACACTTCAAAGTACCGGGAGTCTGGCCAAAAAGCTTGACAGCCGGATTACCCCTTTGACCCTGGAACTGTCCCATGCGATACGTGACACAAGACACCTGGTCAACAACCTGAATCGAAAGGTGCCGGTGGTGGCGGATGAACTCATTGCAACCCTTAAAACAACGTCAGCCATGATTGAAAAAACCAATGAAAGTTCAGTGGAACTTTACAACCTGATAGAAGAAAATTCGGCATTTCGTTACCACCTGACAGAAACACTATCAGAACTCTCCTCGGCAGGCCGGTCTATCCGCCTGCTGGCAGAGTACCTGGAACAACACCCGGAATCCCTGCTGTATGGAAAACCTGGAGGCAAATAGATGATACAGATATCCATTTTTAAACGCGTATTGGTGCCATGTCTTTTTATCTTTGTTTTCCTGGGGTGCGCTGCTCACTCCCCTTCGGTCACTTACTATCTTCTCACCCCACTCGAAAGGCCGGCTGTTACAAAAGATGCGCCTGATGACAGCAGGCCTGTGCGGATAGGGGTCGGACCCATTGTTCTCCCGGAATATCTGAAACGCCCCCAGATTGTTTACCGGCAGGAAAACAATCTGGTAAGCATTGACGAATTCGATCGGTGGGCAGAACCCCTGGCCAATAATTTTACCCGGGTGCTCACGGAAAACCTGGCGCTCCTGCTCAACACGGATTATGTGTACCCTTATCCCCATAAGCACAAAACCAAAATCGACTACTATATCCTCATTGACATTTACCGGTTTAATGCAACTCCAGGCCCGAAAGCCGAGCTCATCGCCAACTGCAATGTCCAGTCCGGGGAGGATCGATCCCTGGTTTATAAAAAAAAGTTTTCTATAAGCAAAAACTTGAGCGCCGGAGATGCGGCAGAGACCGTTTCTGTCCTGAATGACATTTTATCAGATTTTAGTCTTGAGATTGCGACCGCTATTGAATCGCTTTCCAAAGGGACAGAAAATCAACCCGTGCCTCACACCAGAACGGCGAAACAGGCAGATCCCTCCCGGGCCATCAACAGGGAAGTGGAAATTCTGCAGTCCTGGCAGGGCGACTACCCTGTGAAGCGACTCAATGTGCTGCCGGAGAAACAACAGGCGCTGGCATTGGGATTTATCAATGATGCCGAGACATTCAACAGCATCTGGGCTGTCTTTAAACCTGGCGAGGATGTCCCGGAGATCGATTTCCAGGCCAACCTGGTTCTGTTCACACGAAATACCCGGTTTTACAACCGGATCTCCATCGGCAGGGTAAATCTGAGAGACGGTGTGGCGGAAGTTCTTTCCATGGAAACCATGTCCGCCCTGCCCATCGAGGACAAGGTGGCTTTGTCAATGGCAATGGTTCCCCGGGATGACATCACGGGTCTTAAGGCCGGTGACATGATCCTCAAGATTCCAGAACCATAAAAGACCCTTTATATCATTTTACCGCTGGATGGGTCTCAACACCCGGATCCCTGTGCTAATACGGCATCGCCTTGGCAGATCTCCCCTCTTTGAGTGAAAACGCATACCATTCGAGATCATCGATAAACTGATTGATGAACCGGGGATAATCAGGATTTACAGGCTCACCCGCAATGTCGAAGGCGTTTTGAACGCTCGGGATCGGAATCAGCGTGGGTATGCTCACTGTGCCGATCTCAGAAAGGAATGAGCGAAGCTGCATGGCCGCCCTTACCCCGCCAAACTTATCAGCCGAATAGCTGATAATGCCGGATGGTCTGAAGAAATACTCTTCCAGGAAATTCTCCATAAAATCGATCAATGGCTTTGAAACACCGTGGTTCTGCTCTCCGCTGATGACAATGAATGCATCGGCCCGGCTGATCTTCTCTGCCAGTTGTGTAAGGAATTCGGGCGCTTTTCCCGGATCATATTCCCTGTACTTCTTCACATCAGTGAACAGATAGTATTCGAGCGGATCGATAAAAACCGCTTCATGACCCCGCTTTTTGAGATGATCTGTTACAAAGTTCACGACTTTGATT
>JAUXCK010000078.1 GCA_030618925.1 Desulfobacteraceae bacterium | reverse complement strand
TTAAACGAACCATAAGAGGGAATTTTGAAAAAAGTCCCTTTCCAGATGCCCCCATCGTTCCATTTGGCAGACCCGTACATGACCGACTTCGCTTAGAAGTCGCCCGAGGCTGTACGCGCGGTTGCCGGTTTTGCCAGGCAGGGATGATTTACCGGCCTGTTCGGGAAAGATCCATGGAGAAGCTGTTATCCATGGCCGAAAAATCCCTCACGGCAACCGGGTATGAGGATATATCGCTTCTGTCTTTGAGCACCGGTGACTACTCCTGCCTGTCCCCCCTGATTCAGCAATTGTTGACCCGGTATGCCAAAAGGCATGTGGCGGTCTCTCTTCCATCTTTCAGGGCAGGAACCCTGGGTCCCGAACTGATGCGCCTGATTCAACAGGTAAGGAAGACCGGATTTACCATTGCGCCGGAGGCCGGCAGCCAGCGGCTCAGAGATATCATCAATAAAAATATTTCAGATGATGACATATTTGACACTGTTCAACAGGTGTTTGGGCTTGGCTGGACCCTGATAAAATTGTATTTTATGGTGGGCCTTCCTTTTGAAACCCGGGAAGATTTACAGGGTATTGTCGATATGGTTAAGGTGCTTCGAAAAATAAAAAATCCTGAGCGCCGCCGGAGAAAAATAAATGTCAGCATGACCACGTTTATACCAAAGCCGCATGTGCCGTTTCAATGGGAAGGGCAGATTTCCCTTGATGAGTCCAGGGAAAAGATATCCTGGCTGAGACATCATTTAACAGCAAGGGATATCCATTGTAAATGGCAGCAGCCTGAGGTCAGTCTTCTTGAAGGGCTTTTTTCAAGAGGCGATCGGCAGCTCAGCCGCCTGCTTGTTCTGGCTCACAAAAAGGGATGCCGGTTTGACGGCTGGAGTGACAAATTCAACTACCCGCTATGGAAAGACGCGTTTTATGACGAAGGTGTGGATGTTAATTTCTATACCACCCGACCGAGGGAATTGGGGGAACCGCTCCCCTGGGATCATATTGATATCGGTGTTTCCAAGGATTTTTTGCAGGATGAGTGGCTTAAAGCCAGACAACAGGAATTGACACCCGATTGCCGCAACGGAGCGTGCAATGATTGCGGTGTCTGTGATTTCAAACGGATTCAGCCGGAGGTTTATCAACCCTGTGATGAGGCGCACCTCATCAATGGGGAAAATACGGAAGCAAAAAATGAGGCTCATGTGGTTGAGGTGTCCTGGTCAAAAACAGGCCAGGCCAGATATTTTGGCCACCTTGAACTCATGCAGAGTTTTTTCCGGGCAATCTTTCGTGCAGAAATTCCAATCCGTTTTTCTGAGGGATTTCATCCCAAACCCCGGATTTCATTTGAGGATCCCCTGCCCCTCGGGATTGAGAGTCTTGATGAGAAATTATGGCTGACGGTTTCAAAAAGAGTTGAGCCGGGCAAGGTGATAAACGGGTTGAACAAATTCCTTCCCCACGGGCTTGGGGTAAATGATTGCCGCCTCGTCTCGCCCGAATCGATGACGGAAAAGCCGGCAACAGTATTTTATAAGGTGAATCTGCCCGCAGGTTTCTTTGATGCAGACCGGCTGAACGGGTTTCATGACGCGAAGGAATTTATTTTCAGCCGAAAAAATCGAAAAGGGAAGTTGAAAATAATTGATCTAAAGGATATGATCACACAGATGAATCTGGATGCTTTGAATTGTCTGACCATGACCATACGGCTTGAATCAGGGAAGACCGTCCGGCCCTATGATGTGATGACGTGTGTTTTCGGACTCTCAGAAAATGAGGCAAGGCAGGCACGTGTGGTAAAAATGGTGGCCGGGGCAGCGGAAATCAAGATGCTGGAAAAATCATAAGAATTAGGTAGGGCACATTCGCATGTACAAAGAACTTATTATCAATGCCGCAGAACACGAAACCCGTGTAGCTCTTCTCGAGGATGGCACCGTTGTCGAGTTTTTCATTGACCGGGGGGATGATTCTAATATCACGGGAAATGTATATAAAGGAAGGGTTCAAAGGGTCCTTCCCGGCATGCAGGCTGCTTTTGTTGATATCGGCCTGAACCAGGCTGCTTTCATCTATGTTGATGATGTTTTAAGTGACACCTGCAAGGATATTGAAGCCTTCTTTTTACGCAGTGATGAAGAAGAAACCGAAGCCCTCGCTGAGAGCATGAAAGAAACCCATTCCGGGCGCTACAGGAGGGCATCCGTCCAGATTGACGATCTTATATCTGAAGGGCAGGAGATACTGGTACAGGTGGCCAAGGCTCCCATTGGAAGCAAGGGTGCAAGAATTACGTCTCATATTTCTCTTCCAGGCCGCTTTTTGGTTCTGATGCCCACGGTGGATCATATCGGCATATCACGGCGAATTGAAGACGACGTCGAAAGGGGCCGCTTAAAGGACCTGATTTTATCTCTCAGGGAAAGGGAATTCGGCTATATTGTCCGGACCGCCGGCGAAGGTGTCGAGAAAGAAAAATTTGAAAAAGAGATGCATTTTCTTGTCAATCTCTGGGATAAGATTCAAAACAGGTATCAAACTTCGTCAGCCCCGCTGCTTTTACATAATGAACTGACCATATCGCTTCGGGCGGTTCGGGATCTTTTAACGGATGAGGCAGATAAACTGATCGTTGACGCCTACCCCACTTATCAGTCTGTGCTGGCATTTCTGGAAGAATTTATGCCCGGGTTGAAGGATTCTGTGGAGCAATATGAGGGACTGGAGCCCATATTTGATGCATACAATATAGAAGTGGACTTCTCCAGGGTGCTAAAGAAAAAAGTCTGGCTAAAATCCGGTGGCTATATTGTTATCGAGCAGACAGAAGCGCTGATTGCCATCGATGTAAACACGGGTCGCTACGTGGGGAAGCATAATTTTGAAGAGACCATATCAAAAATCAACCTTGAGGCGGTGAAGGAAATCGCATATCAAATTCGTCTCCGCAATCTTGGCGGCATTATTATTATTGATTTTATTGATATGGAAAAAAGCGTTGACAGGGAAAAAGTGTTTAATGCGCTGAAAGAGGCCCTGAAAAAGGATAAAAGTAAAACAAATGTTCTTCCCATGTCTGATATGGGATTAATACAGATGACCCGGAAAAGGGTCAGAAAATCATTGACCAAGCTGCTGTGTGAACCCTGTTTTTATTGTGACGGAGATGGCTATTTAATATCAAAACAATCACTATGCTATAATATATATAGAGAAATATTACGTGAAGCCCAGGACATGATCGGGGATCGTTTTACCCTCAGGGTAAATCCTGAGATTGCCGAACTTCTTCACGGGGAAGAAAATAACCTGATCGTCTCCCTTGAGCAGAGACTCAATAAGCAGATCGTTATTTATCCAAACCAACGATTTCATGTAGAAGAGTTTGATATTTTTGAAATTGTTAACAAACTCTAGCATCGGTTTACGCTTGACACAATAAACAAAGTATGATTTTATCGCTTGGTTAGTGTTTTGATCTTGAACTTCGATGTTTATCATGCAGGACGGGACAACACGAATAGGTGTGTCCCTTAAATAGGTGTGCCTCTTAAATGGGTGTGCCCCTTAATCGATAAAAACAATCAGTGGGTATGATAAATCATAAAAAAGGCCAAATTTTAAAAATAGACGCTATTTAAGGAAGTTATATTATGAAAAGGACGTTTCAACCAAGCAGGATTAAGCGTGCTCGAACACACGGCTTTAGAAAAAGAATGTCAACAAAACAGGGGAGGCGGATTATTAACAGTCGCAGGGCAAAGGGAAGAAAGCTTTTAGCTGTATAACCGACAGGTGCATGTGTTTTAACTAGATACCGACTAAAATGTAGCAAAATCAAATGTTTGTAAAAACAAACAGCGTCATTTTGCTGGTAATCTTAAACTCTGGTAAGCCACCAGGCCTGAACAACCGTTGATAAAACGGTGCTATTTGAGTCAAGGGCGATCAAATTTGCATTTATTTTCTTTTACCAGGTCGGAAAGAATTTTAAAACGTGCCGAGTTTTTACGATTATCAAGGACCGGGCATAAAATTCAGAGCACATATTTTATCGCCTTGGTCGGACCGGGGAGGTCAAAAAAGACACGGATCGGTATTACCATAACAAGAAAAGTCGGATGTGCCGCCACACGGAACAGGATTAAACGGTTTATTCGTGAGTACTTTAGATTAAACAAGAATTACATTGAAGGCAAATGGGATATTCATATTATAGCGAAAAGAAGTGCTGCCGCTATATCTTCAAACCAGGCCTTTTCCTCTTTAAAAAACATTTTTTGTCAATTTAGCGAGGAGATTTGATTATTAAACAATTATTTTTGTTTTTTATCAAGGCATATCAACTGATAGTGTCCCCGGTTTTGAATCCCGCATGCCGTTTTTTCCCATCCTGTTCCGAATATGCATATCAGGCGATTTCACGTTATGGACCGAATAAGGGGCTTTTAATGGCGATCAGGAGAATTCTGCGGTGCCATCCCTTTCATCCAGGAGGATTTGACCCTCTGCCTTGAACCGAGGCACTCATATCACAAAGAAAACCCATGCTGGTTTCCCCGGACTGCCCTGTAATTTACGTACCTTTATATTTTACAAGTGATTTTGAGGCGGCTCTTACTTTATCCTGTTGAAATGATAAGAGATTTTTTTGGCGCTATAGGAGAAAATAATGGATCAAGCCCGAATGCTTATCGCTATTGTACTTTCGTTTTTAGTTTTTTTTGTGTGGAGTTATTTTTTTTCGGAAAAACCGGATGTTCAAAAGTCCGCTCAAGAGCCGCCTGTAAAAGAGGACATTGTCAAGGATTCAGTACCATCAACCTATCAGCCCGAGAAAACGGCTCAACATGCACTAACGGAAACCCAGCCCCAAAAACAGGCGTTGGAAATCGATGTCATTACGATTACCAGCCCCCTTTATACCATAAAAATTTCTGAGCATCGGGCGGCGGTCAAAAGCTATGTACTGCATCATTACAGGGAGACTGTTGATGCAGACGGTGATTTAAAGGAGCTTATATCGGCTGAGAATGAAACCGGAACAGTGCTGGTGGGGTTTGCGAACAGGGCGTCGCCAAATCTCTCAGAGGCAATTTTTCAAGCCGACATTTCATATGACACCTTAACCATTGGGGACAATACGGAAAGCTTAATGTTCACATGGACGTCGCCCGAGGGGGTCGTTGTTGAAAAGATTTTCTCATTTTCCCCTGATTCATATTTCATCGATCTTGCCATAAATATTAAGAATGGCTCGGAGAGGGTACTCAAGGATGACCTGACGCTCTCTTTAACCAGTCAACTCACTGAAAAGAAAAGCAGATATGGGTTTGAAGGGCCCTGTGCGCTGATTGACAAAACCTTTGAGAAGGTTGAGGTCGATGATATTGAGGAAAATACCAGGTTTCAGGGCCTGTTGAAATGGATTGCGATCCAGGACAGGTATTTTATTTCAAGTATCATCCCCAAGACAGTAGAAGAAGCCGGGATGGCTTTAACCCTTGAGCAGAACAACGGGCTTGAAGTCCGGTACAGCATCCCCATGAGGGAACTTCAGCCCAACACCCAGCAACGTTTTGAATATAATTTATACTTTGGCCCAAAAAGTGTCAATATTCTCAAATCATGCAATTGTGAACTGGACAAGGCGGTCAATTTTGGATGGTTTGATTTTATTGCCAAGCCATGTCTTTGGTTAATGAATTTTTTCTATGGGTATATCCCAAATTACGGCATCGCTATCATCCTCCTGACAATTTTGGTTAAGCTGATTTTCTGGCCTTTGGGGAGCAAGAGCTATAAGTCAATGAATGAAATGAAGAAACTTCAACCCCTTATGGCCGAGATCAGGGAAAAATATAAAGATGATAAAAAGCGGATGAATGAAGAAGTGATGGGCCTGTATAAAACTTATAAGGTGAACCCGCTGGGGGGGTGCCTTCCAATGGTGGCGCAAATTCCTGTCTTTTTTGCCCTTTATCAAATGTTGTATGGCGCCATCGAACTTCGTCATGCGCCCTTTTTCGGATGGATTATTGATCTGTCGGCACCCGATCGTCTCTTTAACTTTGGGTTTACCATTCCATTTGTGGAACCCCCAACCGGGATTCCTGTGCTCACCATCATTATGGGGGCGACCATGCTGATTCAGCAAAAGCTTCAGCCGCCGGTTGGTGACCCGACACAGGCTAAAATGATGATGTTTATGCCGATTATTTTTACTGTTATTTTTGTTAATTTTTCTTCAGGACTTGTATTGTACTGGCTCGTCAATAATGTTTTGTCTATTGCACAGCAGTACTACATCTCAAAAGCAAATGCATGAAGCATGGAGGTTATTCATGACGTCTGAGTTAGAGTTTGTTGGTAAAAATGTGGAGCAAGCTGTTGAAAGCGCCTGCGATGCATTGAGCCTTTCATCCACAAAAGTTGAATATGAAGTAATATCAAATGGTTCTAGCGGAATATTCGGATTGGTCGGTGTCAGGAAAGCCCGAATTCGGGTTATTTTATCTGAATCGGAGCAAAGCGATTTTTTGGGTTCCCAGATAAAAAGCAAAGCGCATTCATTTGCGGACCCCACAACACGGGAGGGCGTAAAATCTTTGGTGGATGAAGCATTTAATGGCAGCTGGGATAAGGGGCCGGAAAAAGGCCCCGCCAAATCCTCTTTAACAGAGGCATCTCAAAAAAAGGAGAAGGTCGCTTTAAACAAAGACGCCCTGAGGCTTGGCGAGGAAGCGCTCCAAAAAATTCTGGATTTAATTACAACCGATGCGACGATTTCTGTTGAAAATGATTCCGACCGGGTCAAGTTTAATGTTGTCGGCGGTAACGCAAGTGTGCTTATTGGAAAGCGAGGGCAAAATCTTGAGGCAATGCAGTACCTTATAGATAAAATCATTAACAAGCATAATGATAAAAGAGTTCGTGTTCAGGTGGATGTCGAAGGGTACCTTGAGACGCGGAGAGCCAATTTAAAGAAACAGGCGAAAAAATTGGCTCAAAAGACCAAGCGAACCGGTAAGCCGTCTACCATTGGGCAGATGAATGCCCAGGACCGGCGCACCGTACATATTGCCTTAAAAAATGATAAAGATGTTCGGACCCAAAGTATTGGTGAAGGATATTATCGCAAGCTTGTCATTTTTCCGAAGCGAAGCAGCAACAAAAGAATAAAGCCTGCGGAAAATGATATGAGCCAAAAATAATCGTTAGGGTGCATCCGTCCCCCGGGTTCATTTGTTTTACGCTGACAGAATCCTTTCCATCAGGGTGCTGCAACAGATTTGCCCTATGGACAGAGACAAAAAAAACAAGATACAATGAGTTTACCGACAATCACCGCTATAGCAACCCCTCCTGGAAGCGGTGGTATTGGGATTATTAAAATTTCTGGTCCTGACGCCTTTTCCATTGGGTCCTCTATCTTCCGGCCGTTCAAGGCGCACCGCCATTTCAGCGACAATACCATTTCGAACGGATCACAGGGGGGGAAATCCCATTTCCTGTATTACGGGCATATCGTCAACCCGTCCAATCACACGGTGCTGGATGAGGTTCTGATTACATTTATGAGAACCCCCCATACCTACACCCGGGAGGACGTCGTAGAAATCCATGCGCATTCCGGCCCGTATATTCTTCGATCACTCCTCGAGCTCGTCGTTCAAAGCGGCGCAAGGCTTGCGGAGCCCGGCGAGTTTACCAGGCGCGCCTTTTTGAATGGGCGCATTGATTTAACTCAGGCTGAAGCAATTGTCGATCTGCTCAATGCGGAATCATCCCTCTCTCTTGATATGGCGGCCTCACAAATCGCCGGTGATTTGCAGATCGAGGTGGTTCGCATGAGAAAAGTGCTTCTTGACATTTTAGCAGGGATGGAGGCCGCCATCGATTTTCCGGATGACGTCGGCACCCCCCTGGAACAGCGGGATTCACACGATTTGATTCAGACAGATGTTCTTAACCCCATAAAGAAGATGATTGAAAGATATCAAGCGTCCTCTTTTTTAAGGGACGGTCTAAGGATAACGATTGTTGGCGGACCAAATGTGGGGAAATCAAGTCTTATGAACGTGCTTGCCAATAGGGACTGTTCTATCGTGACATCTGTACCCGGCACCACCCGGGATTTAATCGAAACGCATTTGATGCTGAACAATATGCACATCCTCTTATCAGATACAGCCGGGCTGCACGATACCAGTGATGTTGTGGAAAAAATCGGCATTGAAAAGGCACAGGCCCGGATCGAAGCCTCGGATTTGGTCCTTTTTGTGATAGAGGCGGATGTGCCCATCACCGAAAATGAACACCACATCTTTGATATTATCGGTCATAAGGCGTTCATCCTTGTGGTGAACAAAACTGATCTGGTTTCATCAAGCTTCAAACCGGATATACCCGCTCATTGGAAAACCGTTCCTGTGGTGACGACTTCCGCCCTTTATAATCGCGGAATTGAACAGCTAATCGAGATTACCGGCAAAAGTTTGATGGCCCGTATGCCGGAGACCCCGGACCCAATTGTTCCCAATCTGCGCCACAAACTTGCGTTTGAAAGCGCATATTCATCTGCCCAGGCGGTTGCAACCGGATTTTTGAATGAGATCCCATGGGATCTGCTTGTGATTGATTTAAAGGCATCCATCGCTTCCCTTGATGAAATTATCGGCGAGGCCGTCAACCCCGATGTTTTGGATCAGATTTTCAGTCAGTTTTGTATTGGGAAGTAAGGGTGACCGCCTCGCAAGTCAAAATTTTGATGGCAAAGAAAAAAGTCCAAGTTCAAGGCGCGCAAATCCGCAGGAATACCGCAATCGCGGCATCCGGAGGAGGCGTCGTTAGCTTACGCCGTAGTGACGAGGGATGAAGCGCAACACAGAAATCGGGCTTTTTACGAAGCCATCAAAGTTTCACGTGAAACAGTCGACCGGACAGCATCAAACATGTTTCATGTGAAACAATTTTTATAAAAATGTCCCATAGAGAAACGCTCGAACAAATAAGGAGTGGAATGATGACAGATCAGAAAATAGATTTTGAAACATACTTTAAACAGTATGAAGCGATTGTTGAAATGGCAGAAGGCATATTTCAACGGGTAAAAAGCGAGAACGAGGCGCATGTCAATTGCAAGGCAGGTTATTCGGATTAAAGTCAAACGGTTTCAGTTTACTCTTTGCAAGACTATCATTCAGTTGACCCCGGTTTTGAAGGTTCTCAAGATGTATGGAATCAAAAGCCCTTTTTTGTTTTTCTTTGAATAGA
>JAUXCK010000022.1 GCA_030618925.1 Desulfobacteraceae bacterium | reverse complement strand
GTAACAACTCCTTGGCTCACAGAACGACATGGCTACGATCCGACTTTATGGATTCGATCTTGCCATCCTCATGCAGAACGCATTTGAAGCAGCCCTCTTGTCATTTTTGGCACGGATTCCCAACAGGCTTGGGTACAACACCGACGGCCGGCGCCTGTTGCTCACCCATGGCATTCGTCTGGACCCTGCGCTCAAACAGGGCCACATGATTGACTACTACATCGGTATTCTCAAAGGCGCCGCCCTGCAGACAGACGGCAGGGAGCTAACGTTAAATGTGACGAATGATGAGCGCCGATCAGCAGACCATTTACTGACGCAGCACCAGATCACGAAGAAAAAACTGCTCGTGGGGATAAATCCAGGTGCAGAAGGCGGCACTGCAAAGCGCTGGCTCCCTGACCGATTTGCAGTATTGTGTAAACTGCTGACCGGCATACCAGGGGTTCGGGTCGTTATTTTCGGCACAGCGGGAGACAGGGCACTCGGGCAGAAAATCGCTGATTCAGCAGGGAACCGGGCTGTTAATCTCTGCGGCCAGACAACCCTGAGGGAAGTGATCGCCCTGATTGAACGCTGCAGTTTATTGATAACAAATGACTCCGGGCTGATGCATGTGGCTGCTGCCCTCGACACACCGCAGATTGCCATTATCGGCCCAACCCACTACAAAGCCACCGGGCCCAGCAATCCAAACAGCCGGATCATTCGCGTGTCCACCTCATGCGCCCCGTGCCGCAACAAGGATTGTCCGACAGATCACCGGTGCATGACAAGGATCACTGCTGATATGATTTTTGATGCAGCCAAACCGTTTTTAAGAGACAGTGAGAGTTGAATCAGATGGATCACTCAGGACAAAAAAAAGCGATACTGCAGGAGCCGGTAAAAAAAATTCTTATCATAAAGCCGAGTTCTTTAGGGGATATTGTGCACAGTCTTCCCTTTCTTGATGCAGTAAAAAAATGTTTCCCTGCAGCTGACATTCACTGGGTTGTCGCCCGGGGCCTGCACCCCCTCCTTGAAGGGCACCCCTATATTGATCGCCTGTGGGTAATTAACAAGGACCGCTGGAAGCGCCCCTTGTATCTTAACCATACCATCCGGGAAATCATCGATTTGTGGAAAGGCTTGAGGGCCCAGAAGTTTGATGTGTCCATCGATCTCTCCGGACTTCTCAGGAGCGGTCTCATTTCAATGGCTTCCGGAGCCAGGGTCAGGATCGGATTTAAAGATTCAGATGAGGGGAGCCCATTTTTCTACACGCATAAAGTCAAGGGCAGCATGGAAATACATGCAATTGACCGGTATCTGGAGATCGCAGCTTTTTTAGGCTGTGATGTCAGTCGAATTCATTACCCCTTTGCGCCCTATCCGGAGAGCCCTCCCACATCTCTATCGCTCCCGGACAACTATATCGTGATGGCACCGTCTGCGGGCAAAGATGCAAACAGGTGGCCTGCGGAAAAGTTTGGTCAACTGGCTGCAAGGCTTCCGCTGCCCACTATGATCATCAGCAGCCAGGCAGATGCAGCGCTGGCGGCTGAAGTGGAAAATGCAGCACAGGGCAACGCCGTCTCCCTGGCCGGCCGGACCGGTTTAAAAGAATTAATCGCGGTAATCAAAAACGCATCCTTTTTTATTTCCAACGATACCGGCCCCATGCACATTGCAGCCGCACTTGAGATTCCTGTTTTCGCTATTTTCGGACCGGCCAACCCTGTCAGAACCGGCCCCTACGGGTCGATTCATACCATCATCTCCGAAGATCTGGACTGTGCCCCATGTTATGCCCATCAACCGTGCAAAAAATATGACTGGCGTTGTATGAGGGATCTGACGGTGGACAAGGTGGCCGGTATCATACAAAAAAAGAGGGGTGGCGAATGACATTATCCGTTATCCTGACCACCTATAACCGTCCAGAAGCATTAAGAAAAGTACTTGACGCGCTGAATTATCAAACTATGCCGGCGGATGACGTGCTGGTGGCTGATGACGGGTCCACCCCGGAGACACGCCGGATGATTGTTGACCTGACGGCTGAATTAAAGTATCCCGTCACCCATGTCTGGCATGAAGATCTCGGATTCAGGGCTGCGGAGATAAGAAATAAGGCCCTTCACAAGTCCTCCGGAGACTATATTGTTCTGCTGGATGGAGACTGCATACCGGCGCGGCATTTTATTGAAGATCATTTGCGCATGGCGGAAAAGGGCTATTTTATTCAAGGCAAAAGAGTCCTTGTCAGCAGGAGACTGTCTCCCGGCTTCAGTCCGGACGATGCCTTTTCAATAAAAAAACTGTTCAAGTATGGTTTAACAGGTGGTATCTCAAATTCCCATCATATCATACGGCTCCCTTTTCTACCGGCCCATATCAGCAACAGCATGAATGGTATCAAAACATGCAACATGGGGTTCCACAGGCAGGACATTTTCGCCGTCAACGGGTTTAATCAGGATTTTGTCGGATGGGGGCGCGAAGATTCCGAACTGGCCGTCCGGTTCTACAAATATGGATTAAAAAGAAAAACCCACTCCTTTATGGCCATCTGCTTTCATCTCTGGCATCAGGAAAATGACAGGACACGGCTTCCGATAAATGACGACATCCTGGAGAAGGCCATCACATCCAAAACATATCAATGCGCCAATGGATTAACGAATGTCCAATCCCCATCACCCCGGCCTTGACAGGGTTCCAGTGATTCGCTGTTGGAAGTAGGACGGATAAAGGAGTATGGCGGTCATCACCCCGAGCATTGCTCCGCCCAGCACATCACTCAAAAAATGGTTGGTCAGAAACATTCGGGTGAAAGCGATTATCATTCCGAAAAGTAAAAAAGGAATCCGGAGCTTTGGAAACAAAACCCCAAGGGCAACCATGGCGCTCAAGGATGTTGCCGAGTGCCCTGACGGAAAGGACAAAAAATCAGAATCAAACTTATAAAAATTAAACCCGTACAACCCCTCGCTGAAATAAAGGGTCGGTCTTACACGCCGGGTGATCAGCTTGATGATGTTCACCAGGATACCGGATACAGCAACAGCAGAAAAAATATAGAGCGCTTTATAGGCCACCTGTTTCTTTTTCTTCCACAAAATGACCGAAACCAGAATTGAAGGGATGAGATACCACTCTCCCCTCCCCAGCCCTGAAATCGGTTTAACGACCTTCCCCAGGGGAGAATTTTTAATGGAGAAAAAATAGGTGGCAACAGGAATGTCCAGATAAAAATAGGAAAACAGGGCCGCCGCTGCTGTCACCAGGCAAAGGATGTATAAATATTTATGTCGCATCAATTCGTTTTTCAAGTTTATTTTTATAGGTTTATTTTTCCGGATTTACTTCTCTGGGTTATTCTTTTTCTTTTGCCGAGAGGACCTTGTCTGCAATTCCGGTGGTACTGTACCCCTTCAGCAAAGGCACCAGGCAGACTTTCCCGTCCCAGGATTCCACCTCATCCCTGCCGACCACTTCTTCGATTCGATAATCAGCTCCCTTCACAAGGATGTCCGGTTTCAACGACTTGATCAGCTCAAGCGGCGTGTCCTCATCGAAAAGCACCACAAGATCCACACTGGCAAGGGCATTGAGAATGGCGGCCCGATCTATTTCAGAAAGGATGGGCCGACGTTCGCCTTTCAAGCGTTTTACCGACACATCGGTATTCAACCCGACAACAAGGCGGTCTCCCAGCGCCCTGGACTGATGAAGCAGGTTGATATGACCGGGATGGAGCAGGTCAAAGCATCCATTGGTAAAAACAATCCTGTCTCCTGACGCGCGCCAGGACTTTACCTGAATCCGTGCGGCATCCAGGGGGGCGGGGTGATCAACCCCGGCAGTCTGATCTGTTGCCTCATTCCGCTCATGCGTGGATGCCAGCTCAGACCGGGTGATGGGCTGGGTACCCAATTTCCCCACCACGATGCCGGCAGACGTGTTTGCCAGTTTTGCTGCGTCCGGAAAAGGCAAGTCCAAAGCCAGGGCGGCCGAGAGAGTTGCAATCACCGTATCCCCTGCCCCGGACACATCAAAGACCTCCCGGGCCACGGCTGGAATCCGGGTCACTTTTTCTTCCACACCTCCAAAGCACATCCCCCTGGCCCCCCGGGTGACGAGAAGCCAGTCAAGGTTAAATCGTTTGCGGACAGCCTTCACAGCCGCCTGAAGTGTTTCTTCATTTTCAAAAATGGAGGCGCCTTCAAGAAGGGCCAGTTCTGCCAGATTGGGTGTCACTGCAGTTGCATTCTGATACCGCTCCCAGTCCGTTCCCTTGGGGTCCACCAAAACCGGCAGGTCATTTTCTCTGCTCATGCGAATCATCTTTCGGCACAGGTCTCCTGAGCCCAGCAGCCCTTTCCCGTAGTCAGACATGATCACCGCCTGGCAGCCGGCAAGCTGTTCTTTCATGGTATTTAAAATCCAATCGGAAATCCCGGCGCTGACCCGGCCCGGCTGTTCTTCATCCAGCCGGAACAATTGCTGCCCCTGGGCCATGACCCTTGTTTTCGTGATGGTGGGACGCGATTTGTCCTTGAAAAACAAGGGGTCTATTCTTTTTTCAGCACACAGGGTTTCCAGGTGCCGGCCCGGCTCATCCTCACCGCAAAGCCCGATAATAGTAACCCTGCACCCCAGGCCGGCCAGATTGGCGGCCACATTTCCAGCCCCGCCGAGCACTCTGGATTTTTCAAGCACATGCACCACCGGGACCGGGGCTTCAGGAGAGATACGACGCACCTCTCCCCAGTGATACAGGTCGAGCATGACATCCCCCACGACAAGCACCCGCACCTCTGAAAACGATTCAAAATCAAACGTCATATTGACTCCTTATTAACTGTTGAGGACACGCAAAATCACTCCCGCATGCTTCTCTGCCGCACCCTTGCTTGCCATAACGGCTTCTCTTGCCGCCCGGCCGATTTCAGCCGCCTTTTCCGGATGAAGAAGAAGATCCAGGGCGCTTTCGGCCAGGTCCCGGCCGTTTTTCACCTGAATCCCTCCACCCGCCTGTTCAAGAAGATCTCTGGCATCCAGGAAATCATCCATGAACGGACCATATAATACGGGTTTGGCCCACACTGCGGGTTCAAGTATATTATGACCCCCGAGCGGCACCAGGCTTCCACCGATAAACACGATTGAGGCGACACCATACAGGGTCTGCAACTCGCCTATCGTATCCATGACCACCACAGGAGAGCTCCGCACGTGGTTTTCAGGGTCCAGGCCGGTCCGCAGTTGACAACTGAGGCCTCTTTCTGTCACCAGTCGCACCAGGTGACCTGCCCGTTTCACATGACGCGGGGCAATGATCAGGACCGTATCCGGAAAATCCCGGCATATTTTCTGATACACATCCAGGATGACCTCTTCTTCTGAACGCCGTGTGCTGCCGGCAACAAAAACCGGCTCCCGGCCACTCAGGTTCAAAAGTGTTTTTATGTCTGCCAACCGGTCAGGGAGGAGGGTTTCCATTAACCGGTCATATTTTGCATTCCCGTTTATTTCAATCTTTTTTTCAGGTGCGCCGATCATACGAATTCTTTCGGCATCCTTTCTGCTGATCATGCTGAATGCATCCATCTTTCTGAACACCGATTTGAACAGCCACCGGAATCTCATGTAGCTGTTAATGGACCGGATAGAAATCCGCCCGTTGACAAGTATGGTTTTGATGCCTGATTCCGCAGCTCCCACCAGCCAGTTGGGCCAGATTTCGGTCTCTATGCAGCATAGAATATCCGGTTTAAACGTTTTTAACGCTCTCCGGACAACAGCAGCAAAATCAAGGGGTGCATAAATACAGATGACGGCTGAATCCATGTTTTCAACAGCAAATTCGTGTCCATGCCGGGTGGTGGTTGAAACAATAATCCCACACCCGGGTCTGGCCGGAACCAGGACATCAATCATGCTGATGGCAACACTGACTTCACCCACCGAGGCTGCATGAATCCAGATCCGGGGTGACCCCGAGATCCTTTTTACCACACCATTTCTGTATTTCCCCAGGCGCTGATCCATGCTGTCATCAACGGGTTTTCTGACAAGTGCAATCACCCGATATAAAGGGAAAAAAATAAAAAAAAGGCATGTACTTAATAGCCGATATGTATAAAAGGCGATATTCATTTATGATAAAACCGATCCAAACAAATCTTCGGTTGAGAGATGCATTATCTTGCCCTGATTTCCCCCTTCAGAAGTTTCTTCAGGCCTTCGAGGGTTCCTTTCCAGACGGCATCCTCCCCTGCCATAACAGCGACAATTATATCTTTTTCAACGCTAACTTCAAGAATGATTTCCGCTTCACCGATTTTAAACACTGCTTCTCCCCAGTGTTCTGCAGGAAGGCCGGTTGTTTCGCAGTCATAGTCTGTTCTCATCTCACCGGTCATTCTGATGTCACTCATACTTTTCTCCTTCCATTTAAAAGGCATTTTAGAATAAACAACAGGGGTTATACCAAACTACCGGTAAATATAACAGCTATTTTGTCTTCATGCACTGCCTTCACAGATTCTGTCCTGCCTGCTGCGATTCAGTAAAGAAATCTTGACCTTGGGTACGGTTTTGATATATGTTCAGGAAAATCATCAAGCGCCACTGCTTTTTCAGAAATTATGGCCGATAACCCGAAACAATCTTTCTTCCGGCATTATCAGTCAATAATCGGCCACCAGAACCGGGTGCCACAGGAAATCTGTATGAAAAGCCTTTTGAAAAATATTTTGTCATACGAGGAAAAAATCAGACCCCTCAGGGAAACAATTCTGGCCAATATCGTATTAATCGGCCTGATCCCTGCCCCCACATTTAACGAAACCAGTAGAGGTGATCTTCTTCTGGAAAGGCTTGCCCAGGCCCAGGTGGATGAATGCACACGGGATGAATATCAAAATCCCATCGGCATTATTCACGGCACATCTGAACACAAACCGCCTATTTTTCTGGTGTCCCACCTGGACACATTTATTGACAAAGACATCGACCATAATTTCACCATAAAAAAGAACGCCATCTCCGGTCCCGGGGTTCTGGACAATTCCACGGGCGTAGGTGTCCTGGCCTCTCTACCCGAAATATTTAAAGCGCTTGATCTCACTTTTGAGTCCAACATTGTTCTGGCCGGCGTGATTCACTCCCTGGGGAAAGGAAATCTGCAGGGGATCAGGCATTTGCTGGAATCATGGGAATCCCCCATCAGGGGGGCTGTCTGTATAGAAGGGGGGGAACTCGGACGGCTCAATTATTATTCAGACGGCACAAAGAGATGTGAAATTGAATGCATTATATCCACCACCGAGGGCTGGGAACACAAATTCAAACCAAACGCCATTCTGGTATTAAATGATGTGATCAACAAAATATTAACATTGAGGCTTCCCCAGCGGCCCCGGGCAAGGGTCATCATCGGCAAGATCTCCGGCGGGTTTAAACACGGCATCATTGCATATAACAGTGCCCTTGGTTTTGAAATCCAGAGCGATTCAGATGAAATGGTAACATCGATTTATAATAAAATCGCCGACATTGTCGATGGCCTCAGCCACGAATACCAGGTGGATATCCATCTGAGAACCATCAGCAGTGTGAATGCCTCTACCTTGCGATATGATCATCCGCTGGTGAAGAGTTCTGTGGCAATAATGAAAAAGCTGGGATTAAAGCCGGTAAGTGAGGCGAGCGGATCGGAGCTCTCCATCTTTTTGTCCCGCAAAATACCGGCAGTCACCCTTGGGGTGACACATGGTGAGAATTACCATCTTTCAGACACCAGAGTCGAGATTGAACCGATGTTTAAAGGCATCGCGCAGGTTCTTGGCGTTATTAAGGCGATAGACAGCGGAGTATGCGATGAAGAACACGTGGCTTAAAAAAAACACATATCACTATTCAGATTTTAATGACCTAAAACAACTGGTTGATATAAAGGACAAAAAAAACCTGACCATATCCTTGTGCCTTCCCACGCTCAATGAGGAAAAAACAATTGCCAAGGAAATTGTGATCATGAAGTCGGAGCTGATGACCCGGTACCCGCTCCTGGATGAAATCGTTGTCATCGATTCCGGATCAATCGACAAAACATGTGAAATTGCCCGGGAGTACGGGGCCGATGTGTTTGATGCCTCCGACATCCTGCCGGATTACGAAAAATTCAAGGGAAAAGGGGAAAATCTCTGGAAAGCGCTGTATATCACAAAAGGGGATATCATTGTATATCTTGACGCAGATATAAAGAACATACATCATCGATTCGTCTATGCCCTGGTGGGCCCCCTGCTCCTGACCGACCATGTGAAATATTCGAAAGCGTTTTATGACCGGCCCATTGCTGTCAGCAAAAATGTCATGCGGGCCACCGGCGGCGGCAGGGTGACCGAGCTGGTGATCCGGCCGCTCTTTTCTTTGTTCTTTCCGGAGCTGACCCAGATCCTGCAGCCCCTGTCCGGTGAGTATGCTGGCTATCGTCAAATATTTGAAAATATCCCCTTCCCCATTGGCTATGGCATCGAGACCAGCATGATTCTGGATATTTATGAAAAATGGGGCCTGGATATGATCGCCCAGGTAGACCTTGAAAAACGGATTCACAGAAATCAGGATACCAAAGCACTCGGCCGGATGTCTTTTGTTATTTTAAAGACATTTATGGATCGTATCGAAAACCTGGGACTGATTGATAAGAAAAAAAAGATGTTTAATGACATGATTCAGTTCAAACTCGAAAATGGAAATTACCTTCCGGATATCTCACCCCTGAGTGTCCATGAAAGGCCGCCCATCATCGAGATCCCCGAATATGCCCGAAAATTTCACCCTGAATCATCCTGACCAGGGCCTATTCGGCTGTTTCCCCTTTGGTATTTACAAACTGCTGTATCACGTCCTTGTGCTCTCTGGACTGGAGCATCACCGCCTGATGGGCGGCTTCCCACTCAAGCGCCTGTCCCAACGTCATATCGAGACTTTCCTCCAATCCCTTTTTGAGCAGGGAAAGGGGCAGGGGCGGCTTTTCACACAATCGCCGAACAAGATGGTCCACCTCCCGGTCAAGCGCTTCATCAGGTACGGATTTATAGATCAGGCCAATGTCCGCAGCGGTCTTCCCATCCAGTTCATCGCCAAGGAGTGCAATCTCCCGTGCCTTTACCTGACCCACCAGCCGGGGCAGAAAATAGGTCCCCCCGCCGTCCATAACAACGCCAATATCGACAAATACTTCACAGAAACGGGCGTCATGGCTTGCGATAACAAAATCACTGGCCAGGGTGAGGTTCATACCCACTCCATATGCCACACCCCGGACTTTTGATATAACCGGCTGCGGAAGCTCCCTCAGCTTTAAAATGATTTTCCGGAGGCGCTGCAGCAACTTGAGGGCATCCGGTGCATAATTTACCGTATTGAGAAAATACAGATCAGCGCCAGATGAAAAATTCCCACCCGCACCCTGTAACACCACCACCCGGATCTCTTCATCTTTCTCCAACCCGTTGAGGATGGCCTCAAACCCACCCAGAACATCAAAGTTTACCGCATTCATGATGTGGGGACGATTCAGTGTTATCGTGCCTACGGACCCCTGTTTTTCAAACTTAATGGATTCTTTGGACATTTATTTAGCGCCTCCCCTGGGTTTGATCAGACATGAAATCCATGTGAGTCTTTTCATATGTATTGAAAATGCCCATATGTGTCAAGAGCATTGCAAGGAACGGCTATGCCATCAAACCAAATAAAATATTGCAAATTTTATCAAAACGATTTAAACCCTTTAGCTGATGACCAGATGGTAAATTTTTCACTGCCACCTGATCTGAAGCGGAAACATAGTTTTGTTTTTTATAAGGCAGTTACAAAATGCAGAAGAAATTGTTTGACCGTTACAACCGCCAGCTCAACTACCTCAGGGTATCCATCACTGACCGGTGCAATCTGAATTGTATGTACTGCATGCCGGACTCCCAGACAGACAAATTATCCCATCAGGACATATTGAGGTATGAAGAGATCCTCCGCCTGGTCAGGATAGGCGTCAACCTCGGCATTTCCAAAGTTCGCGTCACAGGCGGGGAACCGCTTGTTCGAAAAGAGGTAATGGCCTTTTTATATGAGTTGGGCAGGATTGGCGGCATTGATGACCTGTCGCTTACCACCAACGGCCTTTTTCTCCGTGACCATCTGTCTGAAATAAAAGCAGCCGGCATCCACAGGCTGAATATCAGCCTTGATTCCCTGAATCCAGAGACATACCGCCGGATAACGGGGCATAATGCGTTTCATAAAGTGTGGGAAGGCATTCAACTGGCAAGGGAAATGGGTTTTTCACCCATAAAGCTGAATGCGGTCGCCCTGCGCGGTATTAATGAGTCGGAACTCGAATCACTGGCCGAACTCTCCTTTTCCCATCCCTTCCACATCCGGTTTATCGAATATATGCCTGTGGGAAAACAAATCCTGGATAAGGGCCGCCCGCTGCTGACCCCTGAGATCAAGGAAAAAGTGTCGGCCCTGGGCACGCTTCTGCCGGTTGAAAAAGGACACCATGACGGCCCGGCCCGACGGTTTAAATTCAAGGGCGCATTAGGAGAAATCGGTTTTATAAGCCCGTTGAGCCATCATTTCTGCAGCACCTGTAACCGGCTGAGACTGACAGCCAGCGGCAAACTCAGGGTTTGCCTGTTATCGGACCGTCACACAGACCTGAAAGCACCTCTCAGGTCAGGCTGCTCTGATCCGGAACTGGCCGGTATCATCATCGGCGCTGTGCGCCACAAACCGATAGATCACAATCTGAACCAAGGACAATCCGCCCCTGTCGAAAGCCAGATGTCTGCCATTGGCGGATAAAGGGCATGGAGTCGCAGTATATGAACATTCTGGTGTGCATCAAACAGGTGCCGGACCTGGAATCAACCCTTGCAATCGATCCTGACGCCAAATGGATTCTGGAGGACGATACCCTTAAATTCCGCATCAATCATTTTGACGCGTTTGCGCTTGAAGAGGCGATACGGATTAAGGAATCCTTTCCCGACGTGACGATCGATGCATTGTCTGTGGGTCCGGCCCGTGTGGACGACGTGCTGAAGCACGCTATTTCCGTGGGTGTGCACGACGGCATTCATATCCTGACAGAAGAGGGCGGATACATGCCCCCGCATATGACTGCCACGCTCATCGCTGAATATGCCGCGTCAAAATCCTATGACCTCATATTAGCGGGCGTGATGGCGGAAGATGACATGCTGTATCAGGTGGGGCCCATGACGGCGGCCCTGCTCGACATCCCCTGTGCCACATCGGTTATCAAGGAACAGCTCAACCCGGAAAACCGGACCATTGCAGTTGACTGCGAAATGGAAGGGGGCATGACAGAACAGGTTGAATTGACACTTCCGGCACTTCTGACCATTCAATCGGGTATCAACCATCCCCGGTACCCGTCCCTTTCAAATGTGCTCAGGGCCAATTCTCAGAAACGAATCCTGATCCACACTGACACTGCCGAAGCCCCTGGACAGCGGGAAAAAGTCCTGTCGCTGGCCCTTCCGGAAAAATCATCAAAAGGGGTGATGCTTGATGGCACCCCGGAGGAAAAGGCTGAAATGCTGCTCAAAATATTCCATGAAAAATCTTTCCTAAAATAAGGAATGACGCACCATGCAGACCGATATTCTTCTGATTGCGGAAACCATTGAAAATGAGCTGACCCCGTTAAGCAATGAACTCATTGCCTTTGCCCGGAAACTTCTTCCCAACAAATCAGGCCGCCTTCTCATGGTCATTCCGGGCCAGGCCGTGCAGCAGGTTGCAGAGCAGGCAGCTGAAATATTCGGCATCCCTGTGCTGGGTCTGGAACATGACGGCCTGCGGTATCCCAACCCGCCCCTTCTTGCGGCAGGCCTGCAGCCGGTTATGGAAGAGGTCAGCCCGTCCTTTACCTGCCTGCTTCACAGCACGCGCGGCTGTCAACTCGCCACCTCCCTCTCGGTGAAGAACAGGGCCTCCTGCATTACGGCCATCGAATCCATCTCTCAGGAAAAGGAGCAGACAGTTTTCAAACGATCCCTTTTTAACGGAAAATTCGTGATGACCCTGGCCCCTCAGACAGCGCAGGCGATCCTTACCATACTGCCGGGTGCGTTTTCTCGAATCGGAAATGAAGAACCGCCGCCGGGTTCCGGCGAGGCGGAGGTGAGAAAAATTGACGCCCGGTCTGCCGGGTTTAGCCCAAAAGGGTTGGCAGAAATGGAAGAGAGCGACAATGCCCTGGAAGAAGCGGACGTGATTGTGTCGGCCGGAAGGGGAATAGGGAAACAGGAAAATTTGGACCTGATAAAGAACGCTGTCTCCATTTTTTCAAATGCTGCCATGGCCGGTTCCAGGACGGTCATTGATCAGGGATGGCTGCCCTATCAGCGGCAGGTCGGGGAAACCGGAAAGACCGTCTCCCCCAGGCTCTACATTGCCTGCGGAATTTCAGGCGCTCACCAGCACGTTGTGGGAATGAAAAATTCCCAGTGGATCGTGGCCATCAACACAGACCCCCAGGCTGTTATCTTCTCCATTTCCGATTACGGCATTGTCGAGGACCTGAAAACCTTTCTGCCCATCCTTGTGGAGAAAAAGAAAAAAATGTTCGACGCATAGCCGGATGACCCGTATAAGCGGTATTTTTACAGGTTCATTCGCCGATCCCACTCATAGGCCCGGTCTGTTACAATATCTTCCACGCGTCGAATACGGCGGTCCATGTGTTTAAATTTACGCTTCAGGCTATCAAACACCCCTTCTTTTGAATACCCGCAGCTGTCATAATCCCCTCCAATTCGCTCAATGGGTTCGGGTTTCATGAGAAAGGCTGCAATAACGTATAAAAGGGTAATGGGCCACAGCCCGGTTGCCAAAAGAAGAATCACGGCAGCCAGCCTGATCCACAAGGCAGCGATCCCAAAATAGTCGGCCAGCCCCCTGCACACGCCGAGTATGGCGCCGCTCCGGGAACGATACAGTCCGGGTTGAATCCTTCTTTCATATCGTATCATCATGTTCTACTCTTCCCTCTTTGGTCCAATCCAGCTAAAAGTATACCAAATCCCATAACATCACCAGATATGACTTTCCCCGGCTTATGACCCGGAAGCGTCATCCTCTTTTCCTTCAGCGGTTTTTTTCAGGGCCTGCAGCTCTTTTTCAATGTCATCGTCTGCCAGGAGTTCTTCGAATTTTTCACCCAGCCCTGCTTTTTTCCCAAAATTGACCAACTCCGCTTCAGCCTCCATCCGATCGATCCGGTCTTCGAATTCCTCAAATTTTAATATGGCTTCTGTGCTCTCCATGCGTCGGATCTCTTCCTGAGCCCGCTTTTTCCCGTTCACCTGGATATAGCGCTGCATCAGAAGACGCTGTTTTTCACGGGCGCTGCCGAGTTTGTCCTCCAGCTGCCGGATGTCGGCCTGGTACTTTTCCACCAGGACGTTGTGTTCCGCCATTTCCGCACCCAGCATTTCCGCCTTGCGGGTGTATCTCCGCTTCTCGTGGAGGGCTTCCCTTGCCAGGTCTTCCTTTCCTTTGTCAACAGCCAGTTTTGCCCTGTCTCCCCAGAAGGTTTCCCTGGAGTTTGCGTCATCCAGCTGATGTTTGACCTTTTTGCATATGGCCATGGCCCTGGCACACGATGATTTGATCTCCACCAGGGTATCTTCCATTTCATGGATCATGAGCCGGATCATTTTTTCCGGATCTTCTGCACTGTCAAGCATGGCATTGATATTGGAACTGACGATGTCCCGAAAACGAGTAAAAATCCCCATGACACTCTCCTTTATTTCCTGTGTTGGGCATCCGTTCGCCTGAGTTGAATCCGCCGACCGGCTGCGCATTTTTCATTTTCAACCTGATTCTTGATTTAGCAGGTATCATGCCATTCTGAAAATAATAGAATAAAATAAATAATAACAGAATATTATAATTTTTTCGCCCGGAAGCGCCGATGGTATAAAACAATATTTATTGACATTTTTAACCATTTGATGGATTTTATTGCCATGGAAAGACAGGGCCGACCTTCAAAACACCCACTCGAGGCAAGACC
>JAUXCK010000378.1 GCA_030618925.1 Desulfobacteraceae bacterium | reverse complement strand
TCTTATCACGGTCACCACGGAGCACGATTTTTTCATCAGGTACCAGCACGGCGATATTAAGATTTTTTTCTGTCAGTTTGGGACGCATCATTGCAATGCCCTCGTTAATCAGGTGCCGCAGATCATAATCCTCAACCTTGAGGTTAGTCCCCCCCTCTTTTTCAATCTACTTTTTAACACAAATGAATTCACCCGTAAAGATGCCTTATTTTTTTTGGGTGTAATTAAAAATATTGGTTTACGCCTGCCCTGTTGGAATATGGGGCGCCGGGGCTGACACTTGCAAAACACCGAAAAGATGGTATATGCTCCCAATGACAAATCAGGAAGATGATAAATTTCACCCGGTTTTTCTGCAATCAAAAGATGGCGATAGAGATACATGATGAAAAGGTGTTGACTTCAACAGTATCAGGAGGGGGTTGTGAAATATTTGCATACCATGATCAGGGTGTTTGATTTAGAAAAGGCACTGGCATTTTTTACCCTTTTGGGCCTTACGGAAACACACCGCAAAGAGGTGCCCCAGGGTCGATTCACACTGGTATTTTTAGCAACCGATTCAGGGGAACCGGAAATCGAAATGACTTACAATTGGGACCAGGAAGAACCGTACAGCATGGGACGAAATTTTGGTCATCTGGCCTATCGGGTCAAAAACATCTACGATCATTGCCTGAAATTGCAGAATGCGGGGATCACCATTCTCAGGCCGCCCCGTGATGGATATATGGCGTTCGTGCGTTCACCGGACCAGATTTCAATTGAACTGCTTCAAGCAGGAGAGCCCCTGCCGCCTGAAGAGCCCTGGGTATCGATGCCGAACAATGGCGAGTGGTAACCGCCTGGATATACGGGACCAATAACTTAATGAAGGTCGTCACGCTGACAGTAGGAGGATCAATGGCCCAACAAATGATTAAAGGAAGTTGTCTGTGTGGTCAGGCTAGTTTTCAGATTGACATGTCTTTTCAGGCATTCAAATATTGCCATTGTTCAAGGTGCAGAAAAGCAACGGGCA
The DNA here is from genome assembly GCA_030618925.1 of Desulfobacteraceae bacterium. Classification (GTDB taxonomy): domain Bacteria; phylum Desulfobacterota; class Desulfobacteria; order Desulfobacterales; family SURF-7; genus JAUXCK01. Next base: position 1,754 of record JAUXCK010000378.1, on the reverse strand, counting down.
GTGCTCATGCTTCAAATATCTTTGTCCTGCCTGAACACTTCAGGTGGATTTCCGGAGAAAAGAATATCACCAGATATGATGTGCCTGAAGCCATGAGTTTTGCAACCTGTTTCTGTAAAATCTGTGGTTCGCCGATGCCCCATGAGACCCGAAGTGGGGAACAGATTGTTGTCCCGGCGGGAAGTATAGACGATGATCCTGGACAACATCCTGAGAATAACATTTTCTGGAAATCTAGAGCGTCATGGTACCTGGAACCCGATGAGATCACAAAATACGACGCGTATTAAAGCGGTTGCCCGGAAGGGTCTAACCAAAACAATAAGCAGGGGTGAAAAAGGTTAAAAAATATCTGATAATTCTATGCGGCCTCGTCATTTTCGCGCCGCTGCAAAATTTGCCGGTTCAAGCCAACGAAAAGAACCAATGCGTTATTTTATTGCATGGCCTGGGAAGAACAAAGCATTCCATGGAGGAAATTGAAAAAACACTTTCCAGAAATGGTTACAGGGTGTGGAGCGAAACCTATCCATCTACAAAGGAAAAAATTGAGACCTTGGCTGTCAGCCATATTGGGACAGGACTTTCTTATTGCAATGGGTTTGGTCCTTTGAAAATACATTTTGTCACCCATTCGCTGGGCGGCATTCTTGTTCGATTCTATTTGCAGGATCGAAACGTGCCGAATTTGGGAAATATTGTCATGCTCAGCCCGCCCAACAAAGGCAGTGAGGCTGCTGATTATCTCAAGGATACCTTTCTGTATCAAATCATCACAGGTCCTGCAGGCCAACAGCTTGGAACAGGGCCTGACAGTATTCCAAAAAAAATAAATGCCATAGAGGGGACCATCGGGATTATTTCAGGAGAAAAATCATATGACCCCTGGTTTTCTGTGATTATTCCGGGAAAAGATGATGGAAAAGTCTCGGTTGAAAGCGCAAAGTTAGACGAAATGTCTGATTTTTTAGTCGTGGAAAGCGGTCATACCTTTATCATGAGGGATAAATCTGTCATCAGCCAAATACTCTTTTTCCTGGAAAATGGTAAATTTCAGAGATAGATGTTGAGTCGAGTCGATTGAGCAGGATTTTAATCGTCCGGCATTGAATGTGAGTTTGCCCGGTGTTTAGCCTGGCTGAAAGGAGACAAAATGAATTTTTTTTCGGCATCAATGAGATATATCAAAAAAGAAAGGGTGTGGCAGAAAAAATACGACCGTTTAGCACCTGATACAGGAGATCCGGCCCCTGACTTTGAATTGTCTGATAGTGAAGGCAAATCTAGTGTTCGGCTGTCTGATCTTATTGGAAAAAAGCCGGTGGCGTTGATCTTCGGCAGTTTTACGTGACCGCCATTTGTAAAAGGGACCGTGAGTCTCCAGGCGCTTTTTGATGCGTATCATGAGAAAGTTCAATTTTTAATGCTATATATCAGGGAAGCACACCCGGTTGACGGATGGTGGTTTGGGCATGGGGTGGTGGGAAAAGTAATTAAATTCTACAGCCCCCTGACCTCTCTCGACACCCATGATCCAAAAACAATGGAAGAACGGCGTTCTGCAGCAAATCAATGCCAGGGGGCACTTCAATATGGAATTAAAACCTATGTAGATGATATGGACGACACAGTGAGCAAGGCGTATGCGGCCAAACCCACCCGTTTATACCTCATCGGACTGAATGGTCAGGTGGTTTACACAGGCGGTCCCGGACCGTATGGGTTTAAACCGGATGAGCTAAAAACTGCCATTG
>JAUXCK010000157.1 GCA_030618925.1 Desulfobacteraceae bacterium | reverse complement strand
TTTTTATTTTTCATTTTATCCTCCTTGCTCAATATCAAAACACCGCCCCAACAGATTGGCTAGTGTCCATCCTTGAATCCCTTTTGGATATGCATCGTCGGGGATTCATGAAGATTTGTTAAAAGTCGTAACAAGGACGCTTCGATAATTTGGGCTGTAAAAGGCTTTTCAATAAAATCATGTATGCCTACTTTTTTTGCCTTGGAAATCACTTCCTTACTCCTATATGCGGTGATTAATATTTTTACTGAATCTTTACCTAATTTTTCAATTTGTTTAAAAAATTCAATGCCGTCCATTCCCGGCAACCTATAATCGGAAATAATAATGTCACAGTGTTGCCTATGAAGCATTGCTATACCCTCTTCAGCAGTCTCAAGCGCAAGCAGGAAACATCCTTCACTCTCAAAGAATAGACTCATGGAGTCTCTAATCCACTCGTCATCCTCGATAAGCAGTATTTTCATTTTTTGAAGTTTACTAAATAAGTCCATTATATTCCCTTGCCCATTCAGTTCGTGAAAAAAAATTACCCCTAAAATAATCCTTATTTATCTCCGAACGGCTCCCGAAAAATTCTGAACTTTTCACCCTTATGCTTTATACGTGTTAAGTAGCCATCTGGCCGAGGCGTCAGCCTGTCCAGTGCAGCCTCCCATAAGCGGCCATAACGCAATTTCAGAATATCGATACTGATCTCTTTGTCACCAGTATCCTTCACAATATATTTTCCCATAATGCCCTTCTAAAAAATATAACTCTTCAGATGCACAATTTGGTTTACCTGTCGCTTGTAAGAAATAGTTACTTCAAGCATAAAAACCAGTTTTTATGTTTTATCGAAGCAGTAACTGTGCCAAGGCATAGAACCTTTATTAAAACAAATAGTTATTATGAGTCCCATTGATTTATTATGATATTTATTATGTGAGTTTAGAAAATTTTCTAAAAAATTTTAAAAATTTAGAAATAAAAAAATAGTGGGATATCTAAAAATTAGGGGGGAAAAGACTGGCTTGTTAATAAAAAAGTTAGGAAGGCGCTATGAATTGATGAAAAGTGTCATTTTGCACTTGATAATGATTTTGCTGAGTACCGGGACACAGGGGACCACTATCTGTCTGAAAAATCCTCTCTCCTCCACTTGGGATAGATCCGCCTGCCCTGGCAGGCAATCACCATATCTTTCTTCTCCTGAGGTATTTCGAGGGTTATATCGATGTCTTCCCTGCCGCTCAATTCCGGGTATTGGCCCCTCATATGGGGGAAATCACAGGTCTCCAGAAGAAACTTCAACCCTTCTATTTCTGCTTCCATTGTTTCAGACGCCTTGCCTTTTGCAGACTGTTTCAGATACGCCCTTATAAGACGCTCATATGTCCTTTTGGCAGCCGTTTGAATGCAGTGGTGTTGTCTGAGCTGAAGTTCAATATTCATGCCTGCAGATCCTTATCAACCCGCTGCTTTACAAATGCATTCACCGCAGCGTAAGCAGTGGCAATGGCCAGACCGGAACCACATTTCATGCGCATCCAGTCCTGGTGGGCCAGGATGGACCCGGCAGCAAAAAGGTTCGGAAAAGCGGGTTGGCCGGAGATATCCAAAGGACGAAAGGTGTCGTCTATTTCCAAACCAGCCCGGTTTATGGGATGTCCGCGGGGGTCAAAAAAATCCTCCCGATGCCATTCTGACCGAGCCGCCGGTTGAAACACAGGCAAATCAAAGAGGGTTTCCTCTATGCGTTTCCGGCCGGCATGAAGCCCTCCACCCAAAAACCGCCCGCTGGCCAGAAGGATGCCCCTGCTCCGGACCCTGTCATTGGATACGGTGTCCTCTACGGTTAAAAGAAAGGCGCCGTCAGGTTCCTGTTGAACCTGACCTATCCGTTTTGGAAACAGCAGGCGAACCCCCTTCCCTGAAATATACTGTTCATAGGTTTCCTTAAGGCGAAGGCCGGGCACGGCAGGCGGAATGGTTGGAATTTCGAAAACCGGCACCCCGACACGATTCGCAAAATCTTCAACCACCTCTTTGGTTCGGGTCATACCCAGTATTGCCGGCAACCCCAAAACCCGGGCATCCTCAAGAAGAGGGTGTATGATCCGGGCCAGTTTTTCCCGAATGATCGGAGACTCCATTTTCCTTGCCATCCACTCCGGGTACAACTCTGTCAGTTTATCCCCCTCCGGAAACCGGATGCGGGCCGGTCTCACGTTGGGCCACTTGTTTCCGATGACTTCTGCAATCTGCCTGGCACTGAATCCTTGCATTCTTTGAAAATCCACAAGCAGGCAACGATGTTGTGCTTTCATGGCCTCCACACCGGCCCACATGGATTGGGGAACAAAGTAGGTGGGTCTGGTTTTCCCGACTGGCGTCATGACCTCGACATTTTCCGCCATCTTTCTCTGGTAGGGAATCCCGTTCTCATGGAAAAAAGAGATAAATTCTTCCAGCGCGGTATTAATATCCTCCATTTCCATCAGTGCATAGGGGTGATTGGGAATTTCTCTTGCCATTGCCTCGATCCCGGCCCAGGGATTGTCCCACAGCTTCTGGTCTTCGATGGGGTGCACGCCCAAAAGATCCATATAACCGCTGGCGTAAATGACCTCACTGGAAACGCCCGCCTGAACCGTAGAAAGCCCGCGGTTGGCGGCAAAAAGTGCAGCGGCCATACCCGCCATTCCGGTTCCGATAATCATGAGGTCACATTGAATGGGTTCTGGATGACTCATCTTACAATCCCTTCTTTCTCCACCGGGCATATTAAATTTCCAGGCTTAAAAATCCGCAGTGTATGGCTTCTTTGAGTTCCGACTGAATGAGCGGCATGTCCCATAACAGCACGCGTTGTCCTTTCCATCGTTCATTGAGAAATTTTCTGAGATGCGGCACACCCTGATCTGACTGCAGATGCCCCTTGTCATATAAATAAACCAGAACACGAATGCTGCATAAGGATCCCTGGCAAGCGCCTTTGCCGATTCGGCTTCGTTTACCGATGGTAGTTAGATCAAGCTGCTTTTTATGTTCGCCCATGGCCGAAATGATGCTGTCAAGCGCACTTCGCGGCACCATTTCGCACTCGCAAAGCAGAAAATCATCCGGCTTATGATCCTTTAACCACTCCTTGGATGGAATACCCGGGACTGTCCATTTCCAGGCGTGGGCCGAAGGCAGAAGTTCGGTCTGCGTCCGGCAAGGCGCTGTAACACCCAGCCGATGACACACCAGGTCAGCTGTTTGTTCCGCCATTAACCGGTAGGTTGTGAGCTTACCGCCTGTAATTGTGACAAAATTTTCAATCCCCTTTCCAGAGTGATCGACAAGATCAAATCCCCGGGACACATACCGGTCATCTTCACCGGTCTGAGTACCGATCAGCGGTCTTACACCGGAATAGACGCGGATATACCGCATGGATTCCAGCCCTGGCAGCATTGCCGTCCCCTCATCAACAATTAAATCTACTTCCGCAGCTGTCGGACGAATGTCATCCAGAGCATCCACCCTGGCAGATGTCGTTCCGATGATCGAAACTGTTCCGCCCGGGACAAGAATGTCGGCGTCAGAGGGCGGCCGCAGGCGGTTCACAACCCGCCCGGTAATCCGGCTGTGTGTAATCAAAAGACTCCCTTTGGAATATATCATGTCGATTGGATCGCCGGCTAAAGCGGCGATTTCGCCGGCCCAGGCCCCTGAAGCATTTACCACGTGGTCTGCTTCAATCAACAGATCTTCACCTGTCTGCACATTGACCAGGTTGACGGTGTTGATGTGGCCCTTCCTCTTTTTAAATCCAACCACTTTCGTGTTGCGTATAAATGTTGACCCGAGCTTTCTGGCCTGAGTAATATTTTCCAAAACAAGTTTAAATGGATCTATTGATGCATCCGCCACCTCAAATGCAGCGATGATGTTTTTCGAGAGGGCGGGTTCAAGTGACCGGGCTTCCTTGATATCCATCTCCCTGAACGAAATACCGCAGTGGCTGCAATAACCGGGAAAATCGGCAATGAATTTTTCATCATCGCCTTCCACTGCAACAAAAAGCCCCCCGGTATCTTCGATACAGTGGGAAGCGGTCTGTTTAAGAATAATGCTCTCGTCCCGGCATTCTCTGGCAGCTTCAGGGTCTTTCGAGACATAGCGCGCCCCACTGTGCAGCAACCCATGATTTGCTCCGGAAGCACCGGCATTTATATCCCCCTGTTCCACGAGAACGCAATGCACACCCCGGAGGGCCAAATCACGGGCCAACCCGGTGCCCGTGGCCCCGCCGCCGATGATCAGGACCCGGGTTTTGATTAATGATCCCTTTTTTCTAAAAAATGGAAATGCCATCCAAATCACTCCTGTCAGGGTCACCGTCTGCTGAATGGCCCTGAAAAAACATTAATGAATTCACTTTCTTCAAGCCTGCACCTATGAATAAACGATGCCCCCGAGTGACTTCAAAATTGTGGTTTCAAGATACAGATATGATTTTTAGTATCACACTCAATGCGCTTTTAAAAGGGCACGAACCGCATGGGGTGCAATGAAACATATAAAAATAATTAAGAATGGAGGAGTGATCCAGATAAACCTGCCATCAATCATGGCAGGCTGTTCATCAAATGAACATGCAGGCATTATGGGTGAGGATAGGAGTGGGTTGTTGCGTGCGGAACAATAATTACTGATTGACCCGTTCTTTCAATTCTTGTCCGCATTTGAAAAAGGGCAGTTTTTTGGGGGTGACGCTTACTTTCTTCCCTGTTTTGGGGTTTCTTCCGGTGTAGGCCTTGTATTGCTTAACATAAAAAGAACATAATCCCCTGATTTCGACCCGATCCCCATCTGCCAGGGCTTTGGACATCTCATCAAAAAACAAATTCACCACCACTGCGGCTTCAGCTTTTGTCACACGGGCTTCATTCTTAAAGGTATTAATCAGTTCTAACTTGTTCATATGACCCTCCGGCTAATAATTTTTTGTTGTATATTCTAAAATACGTGTAAATTGTGAATTTGTCAATAAATTTTGCAATGTTATCAGATTTTTTAGTAACTTCTCAATAAATTCAGGCTGCATTCATAAAATCCCCCTGTTCCAAAGGGGGAAGCTGTATGCTCCCCCGCCTTCAACCCGCTGCCTTGGCCTCATCCCATAACCGCTCCAACTCCCGGCGGGAGACTTTCTCAAGACTTTTCCCCCTGGCTGAAAGCTGTTTTTCCATATATCTAAACCGCTCTTCGAATTTTTTCACAGAATCTGAAAGAGCCGTTTCAGGATGAAATCCATTGAAACGAGCGACATTGACCAGGGTAAACAGGATGTCACCAAATTCCATGGCTTGCTCTTTCTGATCTCCCGTATCAATAGCCGCGTTAAACTCAGACCATTCCTCCTCAACCTTCTGCATGACACTTGCGACATTATCCCAGTCAAACCCGGCACCGGCAGCGCGTGAAGAGATTCTGTAGGCCCGCATCAGGGCAGGCAGGCCGGACGGAACAGAATCGAGAAGAGAATGATCCTGATGGGGCTTCTTTTCACTTTGTTTAATCCGCTGCCATCTTTCTTTAATATCATCGACACTGTCAACCGTTTTATCGCCAAACACATGGGGATGACGCCGAATCATTTTTTGAACAATTCCGTCCGCTACTTTCTGAATGTCAAAATGGCCCATCTCTTTGAATATGCATGCAATAAAAAAAATGTGGAACAACACGTCCCCCAATTCTTCACACACATCATCCGGTGAGCCCGATCCAATGGCATCAACCAGTTCGTACACCTCTTCGATGAGGTAAGGGGACATGGATCCGGGGGTCTGTTTTCTGTCCCACGGGCACCCCTCCTTCCCTCTCAATGTGTCGATCAGTTTGAGCAACCGGCTGATGTGCAAAACGGTTTCCGGGTCAACATCAGCATAAGTATCTGAAAACAAATTATTTAAATTTGATTCTCCCAACCTTTTTTCAATCCTTTAATATTGCCTTTGAATTTTTTTTTCATCTCTTTTGGGACAAATCGAGACAGCTCTTCGGAAACCAATGATATATAGGGTGCTATCAATGAACCCTTAATGATGGGAGACCCTCTGGGAAGAAACGCGGCAAATGTAATTAAAAGGACCGATATAATTAGAAATCCTTTAATACCGCCAAATACAGCCCCGCAAAACCGGTCAAACCATCCAAGAAAAGCTATTTTTAAAAAATAGGTGATGAGGCGCCCTGTCAGACTGATAAGAATAAAGATGCCGCAGAAAAGAATCAGGAAACTGGCAATATTCAAATAGGCTTTGTCCAAAATAAATTTTGATAAGAACGCAGCAACATTCGGGTAATACGTGTAGGCCGCATAAAAACCGCCAAATACGCCTACAATAGATGAGAGCTCCCTGGCCAGGCCTCTAAAGAGACCCCTGATCAGGCAATAGATGAGGATAAACAATATGAGAATATCAAAGGCGTTCATAGTGCTGTTTAAGGCGTAAATCCTTTCTTTTTGACGAAATAGCGCAGCGACGGAATCCTTCACAGGTCAGGCTGTTGAATTAACAAAACCGCCTTTTTGAGTCAAGGGAATTTTCGAATCTCCGGGAACGATAATGCCGGAATA